>NZ_JBEYER010000043.1:20058-58503 GCF_040634005.1 Micromonospora sp. NPDC007271 | reverse complement strand
GCCGGAGGGCCGCGTGACCTGGCACACATACGATACGGACCGGTTCCGCCAACCCCCCACCCCCCACCCCACCCCCGTGATCTTGCAGTTTCGGTCGCCGCGAAAGCCGTGAACGACCACAAATCACGGGCCAGAACTGCAAGATCGCGGGGAGTGGCGGGCGGGGTCGTACGATCGCTGCCATGGGCGGGCATGTGACGGGGGCGGTGGGGGCGCTCGCGGATGAGCTGCCGGGCTGGGTGACGCTGCTGCGCGCCCCGAACCCGGGGCCGATGACGCTCGACGGCACCAACACCTGGGTGCTGCGTGCCCCCGGCGCGGAGCAGGCCGTCGTCGTCGACCCGGGCCCGGCCGACGAGGCGCACCTGGCCGCGATCGCGGCGCACGGGCCGGTCGGGTTCGTGCTGATCACCCACGGGCACCCCGACCACACCGAAGGTTCCCCGCGCCTGAGCGAGCTGCTCGGCGGCGCCCACGTCCTCGCCGTGGACCCGGCGCACACCATCGGCGGGGAGCCGCTGACGCCGGGCGCCGCGCTGGACGCCGGCCTCACCATCCGCCTGCTGAACACCCCCGGGCACACCGCCGACTCGGTCTGCTTCCTCGTCGCGCACGGCGACGAGCGGGTGGTGCTCACCGGCGACACCATCCTGGGCCGGGGCACCACCGTGGTCGCCCACCCGGACGGACATCTCGGCGACTACCTGTCGAGCCTGGAGCTGCTCTCGACGTACCGGGGGATCCCGGCGCTGCCGGGTCACGGCCCGGCGCTGGCCGACTGCGGCGCGGCGGCCGAGTTCTATCTGGCCCACCGGCGGGCCCGGCTCGACCAGGTGCGCGCGGCGGTGGCCGAGGGCGCGACCACCGCGCCCGAGGTGGTCGCCAAGGTGTACGCGGACGTCGACCGGTCGCTGTGGTGGGCCGCCGAGTGGTCCGTCCGCGCCCAGCTCGAATACCTCGGGGTGGAGCAGCCGTGACCTGCCCGGTGTGCGGGACCGTCGCCGTACCCGGCGCGCGGTTCTGTCACAACTGCGGTGCTGCGCTGCCGGCCGCCGCGACGCTGCCCGCCGCCGAACGGCGGGTGGTCACCGTGCTCTTCGGCGACCTGTCGGACTTCACCTCCTGGTCGGAGGACCTGGACCCGGAACGCGTCGGCGCCGTCACCGACCGGGTGCTCGCCGCCCTGGCCGGCGCGGTCAAGACCTTCGGCGGGCACGTCGACAAGCTCACCGGCGACGGGATCATGGCGGTCTTCGGGGCCCCCGTGGCGCACGAGGACGACGCCGAGCGGGCGGTCCGGGCGGCACTGTCCATGCAGCGGGCCGTCCGCCGGGTGCTCGACGACGAGCGGGGCGGCGGCGCGCCGCTCGGCCTGCGGGTGGGGCTGAACACCGGCGACGTGATCGCCGGCATCCAGGCGGCGATCGAATACACGGTCATCGGCGACACCGTGAACACCGCCGCCCGGCTGGCCGACGCCGCCGCTGTCGGCGCGGTCTACGCGGGCGCGCGGACCGCCGCGGCCACCCGGCACGTCGCCTCGTGGCGGGCGCTGCGGCCGCTGCGGCTCAAGGGCAAGCGCGAGCCGGTCGAGGCGTACGAGCTGTTGGGCCTCCTGGACGCGCCGGGCACCCGGTCCGGCCTCGGCGACGAGGCACCCTTCGTCGGCCGGGAGACCGAGATCGGCCGGGTCGCCGGCCGGCTCGCCGAGGTGATCGACCGGAGCGAGCCCCGGGTGCTGCTGATGACCGCCGAGGCGGGGATCGGCAAGTCCCGGTTCGCCGCCGAGGTGGAACGCCTCGCCGCCGGCTACGACGTCGGCGCCGGCCGGTACGCGGCGCACACCGGTGCCCGGGTGCTCTCGGTACGCTGCGCCGCGTTCGGTGAGCGCCGCCGGCTGGCCCCGCTCGCCGACCTGGTCCGGGCGGCGGTCGGCCTGCCCAACGACGCCGCCACCGCGGTCACCCGGCCGGCCGTCGAGGAGCGGCTGCGTCGGCTCGGGCAGCGGCTCGGTCGGCTCTCCGGCGACCTTCCCCCGCTCGCCGTCGACCAGTTGCTGGCTCTGCTCGGGTACGCCGAACTCCCCGCCGCCGGCGAGAGCGGCGACTGGAGCGCGGCCGCCCCGCCCCCGGACGCCGAGGCGGTGCCGAACGCGGTGGCCGACCTGCTCAGCGCGCTCGCCGTCGAGGCGCCCCTGGTGATCGTCGTGGACGACCTGCACGACGCCACCGCCGAGACGATCAACGCGCTCGGTCTGGCCCTCTCCCGGCTCACCGGCCCGGTGCTGGTGCTGCTGCTCGGCCGCCCCGAGCTGGTGCGGACCGCCGGCGCGCTGACCCGGGTCGCGGACGCCGAGGTGCACGTGCTGCCTCCGCTGCGCGGTGCCGACGCGGCCCGGCTGCTCACCAGCTACCTCGGCGGCGGCAAGCTGCCGCAGGCCGACGCCGACCGGCTGCTCGCCACCGCGCAGGGCAATCCCTTCTACCTGGCCGAGCTGGTCACCCTGCTGATGGAGCGCGGGGCACTGACCCCGGGCCCGGACCGGAACCCGCCGGCCGGGTGGCGGCTCGCCCCCGGTTCGCTGGGCAGCCGCCTGCTCTCCCGGGACCTGGCCGCCGTGCTCGCGGCGCGGATCGACGCGCTGCCGCCGGACGCCCGATCGGTGCTGCGGGACGCCGCGGTGGTCGGCGACACCGTGCCGACCGGCGCGCTGGAGGCGCTCCGCGAGCAGCGGGTCGGGCGGGACGGCCGCCCGGCGGCGGTGGCCGCGGTCGAGCTGGACCGGGCCGTGGAGGAACTGCTGCAACGCCGCATGCTGCACCGCACCCGCGCCGGGTACGCGTTCGCCACCCCGCTGATGCGGGAGGCCGCGTACGCCGGGGTGAGCAAGGCCGAACTGGCCGAGCGGCATGCCGCGCTGGCGCGTTGGGCCGCTCCGGAGAGCGCCGCCGCGACCCCGGCCGGCGCGTTCACGGAAACCGCCCGGGACGACTTCGTCGCCGAGCACGTCGAGCGGGCCGGGGCGCTCGCCGACGCGGTGAAGCTCCGCCCCGACGCGCCGGCCCGCGCGGTCGCCCCGCTGGGCGTGGCCGCGCTGGGCCGGGCCGCCCGCCGTGCGCTGCGCTCCGGCGAGCCGGCTCTCGCCGTCGAGTACGCCGAACGCGCCGCCGAGCTGGCCCGGGACGGGCTGCCGCTGGCCGACCAGGTGGTGCACGCGCGGGCGCTGCTGCAGATCGGCCGCCCGAGCGACGCGCTCGCCTCGGCCGAGAAGATCGCCGCCAACGCCGGCGACGCGGCGGCCACCCGGGCCAGCGCCCTGCTGCTCGCCGGGCAGGCCCACCAGACCGTGGGCGACACCGACCGGGCGGTGCGCTGTTGGCAGGAGGCGTTGCAGGTGGCCACGGCCGCCGGGCTGCCGGCGATGCGCGCCTCGGCGATGCGCCGGCTCGGCATGGCCGACTTCGTCACCGGCCGGCTGGGCCAGGCGAGCAGCCGGCTGGCCGCCTCCTACCAGGTCAGCCTCGCCGCGAAGGACCTGCGCGGGCAGGCCTGGTCGTTGCAGAACCTGGCCTGGGTGACCACCACCCGGGGCGACTTCGCCGGCACCGACGCGGTGCTCGGTCGGGCCGCCCGGCTCTTCGCCGAGCTCAAGGACCCGTACGGGCGGGCCTGGCTGCGCGGCACCACCGCGTTCGCCCGGCTGCTCGCGGGCCGGCTGCGGGAGGCCTGCCGGATGGCGCGGGTCTTCCTGCCCTTCGGGGAACGGGTCGGCGAGGCGTGGGCGGTCGGCACGCTGCGGGCGGTCGAGGCGTACGCCACCGCCGAACTGGGCGAGCTGGCCGAGGCCGACCGGGGGGCGCGCCGGGCGTACCGGGAGTTCGCCGAGGTCGGCGACGACTGGGGGCAGGGCTTCGCGCTGGTCGTCCGCGGGGTCGTGGCGCGCGGGCTGGGTGCGCCCGAGCACGCCGCCGACCTGCTCACCGACGCCCTCGGATACACCAACCGCACGTCGCACCCGCTGCTCACCGGGATGGCCGGCACGCTGCGCGGCTTCGTGGCCCTGGAACTGGGCGACAGCGAGACCGCCGAGCAGGAGGCGCGGTCGGTGCTGACCACCGTGGAGCCGCACAACCCGCAGGCGCCCGCCCAGGTGGGGCCCCGGGTGCTGCTCGCCATGGCCCGGCTCGCAGCCGGTGACTCGGCGACCGCGGTGGGCCTGCTCGCCCCGGTCGCCACCGCCGCCGCACACACCCCGTCACTGCTCTTCTCCCGGCGCCAGACGCTGGCCCGGTACGCGTCCGCGCTGCTCGCCCACGGCCAGCGGGAACAGGCCCTGGACTGGGCGCAGCGGGCGGTGGCTGTCCCGGCCGAGGACGTCCGGAGCCAGGTGATCGCGGTCTGCGTGCTGGCCGAGGCGCTGGACGTCTGCGGCCGCCCGGTGGAGGCACTGGCCAACGCCGAGGAGGCGGTACGCCTGGCGTACGCCACCGAACAGCGCAGCGAGCGGGCCGTCGCCGACGCTCTCCGCGCCCGCCTGGCCGCCTGACCGCCCCACCACCCCGGCCCCCGCCGTCCTGGCCCCCGCGCTCCGGCCCGCGATCCGTTGTGGACGGGGTGGGGAGGTTTGGCGGTTTCGGGGATGTGGGTGTCGGGGGCGGTCGATACCGTGTGGGGCGAGCAGCAGGCCGCCGGGCGGTGGTCGCGGGTGGGGGAGGAAACATGAGACTGCCGCGTTCGAGCGCCGGCTGGACGATGGCGGTCTTCGGGGTTCTGGCGCTGGTGCTCGGCGCGCTCGGGCTGATCTGGCCCGAGGCCCAGCTGCGCATGCTCGGCTTCACCATTCCGGCCGAGCGCGCTCCCGGCGACTACACCGGCACGTTCCTCACCGCGTCCTCGATGGCCTCGTTCAACATGGGGGTCTACTACCTGCTCGCCGCCGCCACCGAGTGGCGGCCGTTCTACCGGTTCACGGTCTGGTTCCGGCTGGTCACGTTCACCGTTTTCAGCATCGCGGTGCTCTCGGAGGTGGCCCCGGGTCGATTCTTCGGCGTGGCCGCGTGGGAGGGGCTGGGCGCGGTCGCGACGGCCGTCGGCCTCTGGTGGGACGCCCGGCGGTCGGCCGCCGGCGTCGGGCCGGACGGCGACGGCGCCGGGTCGGCCTCCGTGCCGGCGGCCGACTCGGTGCACTGAGCGACCGGGATCGTTGGGTATTTTCGAGCCGTGACCGAGACCTCGCCAGGCGCCCTGCGGCTGCCCATCGTGCCCGGTCTGACCGATTTGGAGGTGTTTGCCCGGGGTGGTTACGCCACCGTCTACCGGGCCACCCAGATCTCGGTGGGGCGCGAGGTCGCGGTCAAAGTGGAGAACCGCACGCTGGACAGCGAGCGGGACCAGGCGCGTTTCCTGCGCGAGGCGCGGGCCGCCGGCAAGATGTCCTCCCACCCGCACGTGGTCGACCTCTTCGACGTCGGGGTCACCGTCGACCAGCATCCCTACCTGATCATGGAACTCTGCGACGGCTCGTACGCGGAGCGGATGCGAAACTCGCCGCTGGGCCCGGCGGAGGCCCGGGACCTCGGCGTCAAGATCGCCGACGCGCTCGCCCACTCGCACGCGGCCGGGGTGCTGCACCGGGACGTCAAGCCGGCCAACATCCTCTACTCCCACTTCAACCCGGCGGTCCTGGCCGACTTCGGGCTGGCGGTGCTGGCCGAGGTGCGCGACGCCTCGGTCACCCTGGAGGTGCTCACCCCCGCGTACGCGCCGCCGGAGATGTTCAACCACAGCCCGCCGTCGCCGGCGGTCGACGTCTACGCGCTCTGCGCCACCCTGTACGCGGTGATGCACGGCCGGCCGCCGCGCTGGCAGTCGGAGCGCAACCCGAGCCTGGTCACCGTGCTGGAGATGTTCCACCAGCCGATCCCCGGCCTGCCCGGCGTGCCCGACGAGCTGATCGACGTGTTGCGCCTCGGCATGTCCAACGACCCGGGAGAGCGCCCGTCCGCCGTCGAACTGCGCGACATGCTCGCCGCGCTCCCGCTCGATCCCGGTGCCGGCTCGGGCCGCGGCCTGCCGGTCTCCGGTGTCCCGGTCAGCCCCGCCCAGAGCACGGGCGCGTACGCCGTGGGCCGTACCGGGCAGCCGGCGCCGCGTACGCCTGCGGAGGACGCCCAGCCGACCGTGCCCGAGCGTGGCCGGCGGTGGGCGCGCCGCTGGTTCCTCGGCGGCGCGGGGGTGCTCGCGCTGGCCGCCTCGGCCGGCGCGGGAGCCTGGCTGGCCGGCGGCTCGTCCGGCCTGGACCGGCCGGCGCCGGTGGCAACGGGCACCCTGGTGCAGGGCGGGGCGAAGGTCGTGCCGGGCTGCGCGGCCGGGGCCGTACGCCTGCCGGCGGGGGCCCGGTGCGCGTCCGAGCTGGAGTGTTTCGGGCCGGTACGGCTGCGCCGTGATCGGGCCGAGGCGACCCGGGTGTCGTGCGACGGCCGGCACACCTGGGAGACGTACGCCGTGGGCGACCTGCCCGCGACGCTGGCCGGGGCGGGTCACACCGCGGTGGTCGCCGACCCGACCGTCCAGCAGGTCTGCAACGTCAGCACCTTCCGGCTCGTCAGCGGCATCAAGGAGGCGGCCGGTTGGAATCTGGAGGTGCTGCCCCCGTCCGGCACGGACCCGGACCGCAGCTACCGTTGCCTGGCCGGGCGAGGCGTGGACGCGCTCGCCGTGCCGACCCTCACCGGTCGCTGAGCCCGTGCGGCGCCCGCTGCTGCCGGACCGCCCGAGGGTCGATCGCCTCCAGTGTGTCGGCGTCCACCCCGTAGCCGCCCGACGCCCGTAGGTTCCGGACCGCGCGGAGGTCCAGCGCCTCCAGCGTCTCGGCGTCCACGCCGCTGGGCGCCGGCCAGTCCTCGGCGGGCACGCCGCCGGCCCGGGCCTGCCGCGCCGAGGTCACCGTCACCCCGGCGACCATCCCGAGCAGTACGCAGACGAGGGCCAGCACCACCGACAGGATGCCCTCGGGGCGCCAGACCATCAGGGCCACCAGCGCCGCCACCGCCGCCAACGACGCGACGACGGCCTTCGCCCGCGCATCGGGCTTCGGGAACGAACTCATTCGACAAGCATGACTCAGGCCCGCCGCCTGTCAACCGGCGGACCCGGGTCGACGGAGCCGTCGACGGGCGAGCCCACTGTGGACGACGGTGAGGTGTGGGGATCGGCGCTCCGCGCAGCGGTGGCGAAAGCGTCGAGCATGAAAAATCCGTTACATCTATCGGCAATCTGTCCCACTGGCCCGTGTTTGTCGGGCGCCCTTCGTTGCCGGTGATCCCTAGAGTGACGGGAGTCGAGGAACCCTCGACCGACCCGTTCCCCACCGGAAGGCGTCCACATGCCACGTGCAATCCGGTCCCTGATCGCAGCAGGGGCAGCCGGCATCGTCCTCGCCGGACCGGCGATCGCGCCCGCGGCCGCGGCCCCGGTCCGCACGCCCCAGTCGCCCGCGTCCGATCGGACCAGCGCCGTCGAGGCCCGCCGGGTCGACCGCGTGCCCACCCCGAAGCTCGGCTGGTACGGCTGCTACGGCTACGCCGAGTGCGCCACCGTCCGGCTGCCGCTCGACTACGACAACCCGAAGGGCGCCACCACCGAGGTCGCGGTGCTGCGGGTCAAGGCCCGCGACCAGAAGCACAAGATCGGCAGCCTGTTCCTGAACCCGGGCGGCCCGGGCGGCTCGGGCACCAGCATCGCGCTCGCCGCGCCGTACTTCCTCGGCGACGACCTGCTCGACCGCTTCGACATCGTCGGCGTGGACCCGCGCGGCGTCGCCGCCAGCGACAACATCAAGTGCTTCCGCTCCGTGAAGGACCAGACGAAGGCGTACGCCGGGCTGAACGTGGCCTTCCCGTGGACCAGGGCGGAGGAGAAGGCGTACGTCGCGTCGGCCAAGGCGGTCGGGAAGGGGTGCTCGACCACCGGCAAGCCGCTGACCGGCGCGGCGTCGACCGCCGAGGTGGCCCGGGACATGGACGTGCTGCGCCGCGCGGTCGGCGACAAGAAGCTCACCTACCTGGGCTTCAGCTACGGCAGCGCGTTGGGCCAGTACTACGCCAACATGTTCCCGGACCGGGTCCGCGCTCTCGTGATCGACGGTGTGCTCAACCCGAACGCCTGGATCGGCCAGGGCAACGCTCGCCACCAGCTCCAGGAGACCCGGCTGCGCAGCGCCGACGGGGCGTACCGGGCGCTGCACGAGATCCTGGTCCGGTGCGCCGAGGCCGGCGCGGAGCAGTGCACGCTGGCGGCCGCCGGTGACCCGGTCGCCACGTACGAGACGGTGGCGAAGCGGTTGCGCAAGAAGCCGGCGGTGATCGACGACCCGGTGTACGGGCAGTTCACGGTCGGCTATGCCGACTTCATCGGCGCGTCCCTCGGCGCCCTCTACAGCCCGTACGGTTGGACGGACATCGTGGGCATCACCGAGGAACTGCTGATGCTGACCGACCCGGCCGCGGCGTCGGCCGCCCGGGCGCAGGCCCGCACCGCCCTGGCCCGGCGGGCCGTGCAGGCCCGCCAGCAGCGCGGCTACGACTTCCCGTACGACAACGGGCTGGAGACCTTCCTGACGGTGGACTGCACCGACGCGTACCACCCGACGGACGCGGGTGCCTGGCCGGCGCTCGCCGCCGCGGAGGACAGGCGGGCCCCGTACTTCGGCCGGCTCTGGGCCTGGGGCACCGCCCCCTGCGCCCGCAACACCTGGACGGTACGCGACGAGGACGCCTACACCGGCCCGTTCAACCGGCGTACCAGTGCTCCGGTGCTGGTCGTCGGCAACTACTGGGACCCGGCGACCAACTACCAGGGCGCGGTCAGCTCGGCGGCGCTGCTGCCGAACAGCCGGCTGCTCAGCAGCGACAGCTGGGGGCACACCGCGTACGGCACGTCGGACTGCGCGACCGGCGCCATCGACGCGTACCTGCTGAAGGTGAAGTTGCCGGCGAAGGGCACCGTGTGCGTCGGTGACGCGCAGCCGTTCGTGGAGGTACCGGAGGCGCCGGACGAGCGGGCGACCGCGTCGAAGAGCGCCCTCGCCCAGCGGGGCGAGCCGGGCCGGGGCGAGCCGAAGCGGCTGCCGCCCGTGGTCGCGCCGCTGCCGGCGCTCGGCACGCTGACCGTCCGCTGACGGGCACCCGGGGTACGGCGGGCGATCGGGCGCCCGCCGTACCCCGGGCCGGTCAGCCGAGGGTGTTGTTGGCAGCTGAGCAAGCCGTGCCGCGGGGGCGAGCGGCGCTCCGCAGCCACCGATAGACGCGATCTTGGATGAAACGGCCCTTCCTGGGGCCGCGTCATTCCAGGGTCTCCAGAGAACGCCGGTCGCGCGGTTTGCTGACGGTCCGCGTCAGACGCCTTCCTCGTTCAGTGCGTCACGCAGCAGATCGGCCAGTTCGGCGGCTTCGGTCAGCTCGTCCGCGACCGGGGCCACCGCGCTGGCCACCGCGGCCTCCCACAGCAGCCGCCCCGGTGTGCCGCCGACCAGCCAGCTTCGCAGCGTCCGCTCCGCCTCCTCGGACAGCGAACCACCCCACCTCCAGGAATCGAGAACCTCGGCCAGCTGCCGGGCGGGCTCTTCGCCCGGCAGCTCTGCGAAGTCCGCGAGGTACGGGCCGACGTCGAGGCCGAGCGTGGCGACCGCGTCCAGCAGGTCCCAGGCCGGATTGGTGGACGGGAAGGACGTGAGGGTCCAGCGCCACCACGCCCGAAAGAACTCCTCGACCGCGGTCCGCTCGGCGGGCGACCGGTCCTGCCAGCGCCCGTGGATGCGGTAGGCGACCGTCTCCGGCGACCACCAGTGCGTCATCTCCCCGCCGGCGTATGCCTGCAGGAGCCGGGGCACCAGGTGCGGTAGCTCGGTTCCGTTGCCCCAGGTGCCCGGGTTGGACAGGTAGATGCCGAGCTGGTCCGGGGCGAGGTCGCGCAGCGGGGTGCGTACGAAGCGGCCCACCACCTCCGGGTCGACGCAGTGCTCGCAGGCTTCTTCCATGTCGGGTGGCAGGGGATGGTGGGCGAAGGCGGCGTAGAGCCGCTCGGTCGCCCGCTCCAGGTCCGGCGGGAACATGCCGCCAGTCTCGTCGGCTCGCAAGGTCACGTCGAGTGGTATAGATCTTGGCGGTGAGTGGCCCCTCCAGGGGCCGTTTCCGTCCACGATTCCCGCGGGAATCCGGGTCAGTACGACTTCTCCTGGTTGAGGACTTGCTGGGCGACGAAGTTGAGGATCATCTCCCGGCTGACCGGGGCGATCCGGCCGGCCCGTACCGCGCCGAGCAGGGTGGCCACCCCGTACTCGGTGGTCATGCCGGCCCCGCCGAGCGCCTGGACGGCGGTGTCCACGGCGAGCGCGGCGGCCTCGCCGGCCGCGTACTTGGCCATGTTGCCGGAGACGCCGGCCTCCAGGTCCCGGCCCGCGTCGTACCGGGTGGCCGCCTTGTAGATCATCAGACGGGCCAGCTCCACCTGCACGGCGGCGTGCGCGAGCGGGTGCGCGACGCCCTGGTGGGAGCCGATGCTCCGGCCGCCCCACACCCTCCGGGTGGCGGTGTACGTGCTGGCCCGTTCGATCGCGTACCGGCCGGTGCCGGCGCCCATCGCGGCGACCGTGATCCGCTCCGGGTTGAGCCCGGAGAAGAGCGCCGGCAGCCCGGCGTCGAGGGAGCCGCCGACCAGCGCGTCGGCGGGCAGCCGGACGTCGTCCAGGTAGAGCAGGAACTGGTTCTCCGGCGAGACGATCTCCAGGTCCAGCTTGGACCGGGTCAGCCCCGGGGCGTCGGTGGGCACGATGAACAGTGCCGGCTTCAGCTTGCCGGTCGTGGCGTCATCGGTACGGGCCACGACGAGCACGTGCTGCGCCTCGTCGACCCCGGAGATGTAGCACTTGCGACCGGAGAGCAGCCAGTCGTCGCCGTCGCGGCGGGCCACCGTGCCGAGCCGGTGGAAGTTCGAGCCGGCCTCCGGCTCGGTGATCGCGAAGACGATCTTCCGGGAACCGTCGGCGAGACCGGGCAGGTGCTGCTTGCGCTGCTCGTCGGTGCCGTGTTTGGTGATGACGGTGGCGGCGATGGCGGGGGAGACCACGAGCAGCAGCAGCGGGCAGCCGGCCGCGGCCAGTTCCTCGCAGACGAGGGCCAGTTCGGTGATGCCGCCGCCCCCGCCGCCGTACTCCGTGGGGATGTTGACGCCGAGGTAGCCGAGCCGGCCGGCCTCGTGCCACAGCTCGGTGGTGTGCTCGCCGGCCTTCGCCTTCGCCACGAAGTAGTCGTGGCCGTACCGGCGGCCCAGCGCGCCGACGGCGTCGCGGAGCTGCTCCTGCTCGGGTGTGAGGTCGAAGTTCATCGGGGGCCCTCCGGTTGGTTGAGCACGGCCAGCACGGCACCGGTGTCGACCTGGGCACCGGCCGGCACTGGCAGCTCGGCGACCACGCCGTCGGTCGGGGCGAGCACGGGGTGTTCGAGCTTCATCGCCTCCAGGGTCAGCAGCAGGTCACCGGCGGCGACCCGCTGACCGACCGCGACGTGCACCCGGGCGACCGCGCCGGGCAACGGCGCGAGCAGCGACCCGGCCGCCGGCTCCGCGGTGGGCAGCGGGAAGCGGGGCAGCTCGGTGAGGCTCGCCGCCCCGTCCGGGCCGTCCACGAAGACGGCCGACCCCACCCGGTGTACGCGGAACGCCCGCCGCAGCCCGTCGACGTCGAGGACGACCCGGTCCGGGGTGGCCTCGACCAGAGTGACGGCCGACACCGAGCACTCGGCGAGCGCGCCCGTGCGGTCCAGCCGGTACCGGACCTCGATCTCGCCGCCGTCCGGCCCGGTGAACCGGGTGACCTGCGGGACGGCCGGCACGTTGCGCCAACCCGACGGCAGCCCGGCGAGCACCGGCGCGGACGCCCGCCGCCCGGCGGCGGCGGCGAGTGCGGCGGCCAGCGCGACCAGGGGGAGCTGCTCCGGCGGGAGCAGGGGGGCGAAGACCTCCGGGTGCCGGTCGAGGAAACCGGTGTCGATCTCCGCGGCGCCGAACGCGGGGCTGCGCAGCACCCGGACCAGCAGGTCGCGGTTGGTGGGCACCCCGTGCAGCTCGGCCCGGGACAGCGCGCCCGCGAGGGCCCGGGCCGCCGCGGCACGGGTGGGGGCCCAGGCGACCAGCTTGGCCAGCATCGAGTCGTAGTGCACGCTCACCGTCGCGCCGGCCACCACGCCGGAGTCGAGCCGGAGCCCGCGAAGCGGGGCGAACTCGCCGGCCACCCCGGGGATGGCGAAGCGGTGCAGGGTGCCGGTAGCCGGCCGGAAGCCCTGGGCCGGGTCCTCCGCGCAGAGGCGTACCTCGATCGCGTGGCCGTCGGTGCGTGGGGCCGCCGCCAGCGGCAGCGGCTCGCCCTCGGCGACCAGCAGTTGCAGCCGGACCAGGTCCAGCCCGGTGACCGCCTCGGTGACCGGGTGCTCCACCTGGAGCCGGGTGTTCATCTCCAGGAAGTGGAACTCCCCGTCGGGTGCGAGCAGGAACTCGACCGTGCCGGCGCCGACGTACTCCACTGCCCGGCCGGCGGCCACCGCGGCCGCATGCAGCCGTTCCGGCAGCCCCGAGGCGAGGACGGCGGGTGCCTCCTCGACGATCTTCTGGTGCCGGCGTTGGATCGAGCAGTCGCGTACCCCGAGGGCCACCACCGTGCCGTGGGTGTCGCCGAGGATCTGCACCTCGACGTGCCGGCCGCGTTCGACGTACGGCTCGATGAAGACCGTGCCGTCGCCGAACGCCGCCGCCGCCTCCCGACGCGCGGAGGCGACGGCCGCGGCGAGCCCGGCGGCGTCGCGCACGATCCGCATGCCCCGCCCGCCGCCGCCCGCAGTCGCCTTCACCAGCACCGGGAAACCGGTGACCTGGTCGGCGTCGGTCCAGGTGGGCAGCATCGGCACGCCCACGTCGGCGAGCAGCGCCTTCGCCGCCAGCTTGTCGCCCATCGCCGCGATCGCCTTGGCGGGCGGCCCGACCCAGGCCAGCCCCGCGTCGGTCACCGCCGCCGCGAACTCGGCGTTCTCGGCGAGGAAGCCGTAGCCCGGGTGGACGGCGTCCGCGCCGGACCGGCGGGCCGCGGCCAGGATCGCCTCGATCCGCAGGTACGTCTCGGCCGGCGCGTTCCCGGGCAGGCGTACGGCCCGGTCGGCCTCGGCGACGAAGGGCGCGCCGGCGTCCGCGTCCGAGTACACGGCGACGGTCTCCACGCCGAGCGTGCGGCAGGTGGCGAAGATCCGGCGGGCGATCTCGCCCCGGTTGGCCACGAGAAGTCTCTCGATCACAGATCCGCCCCTCACAGCCGGAAGACGCCGAAGCCGTCGGCGCCCCGGACCGGGCCGTTGTGGATCGCCGACAGGCAGAGCCCGAGGACGGTACGGGTGTCCCGGGGGTCGATCACCCCGTCGTCGTAGAGCCGCCCGGAGAGGAAGAGCGCCGCGGACTGGGACTCGATCTGCTGCTCGACCATCGCCCGCATCGCGGCGTCGGAGTCCTCGTCGTACTCCCGGCCCCGGGCGGCGGCGGCCTGTCGGGCCACGATGGAGAGCACCCCGGCGAGCTGCGCCGGGCCCATCACCGCCGACTTCGCGTTCGGCCAGGTGAACAGGAACCTCGGCTCGTACGCCCGGCCGCACATGCCGTAGTTGCCGGCGCCGTACGAGGCACCCAGGTTGACCGTCAGGTGCGGCACGGTCGAGTTGGCGACCGCGTTGATCATCAGAGCGCCGTGCTTGATGATGCCGCGCTGCTCGTACTCGGTGCCGACCATGTAGCCGGTGGTGTTCTGCAGGAAGACCAGCGGGGTGTCGGCGGCGTTGGCGAGCTGGATGAACTGGGCCGCCTTCTGCGCCTCCTCGCTGAACAGCACGCCCCGGGCGTTGGCGAGCACGCCGACCGGCCACCCGTGCAGCTCGCCCCAGCCGGTGACCAGCGCGCTGCCGTAGCTCGGCTTGAACTCGTCGAAGGCGCTGTCGTCCAGCACCCGGGCGAGCACCTCACGAGGGTCGAAGGGCACCTTGAGGTCGGCGCTGGCGACGCCGAGCAGCTCCTCCGGGTCGTACCTCGGTGGCCGCGGGTCCGCGGTACGCGGCGGCGGCCCCTGCTTGCGCCAGTTGAGCCGGCGTACGCACTGCCGGGCCAGCCGGATGCCGTCCCGCTCGTCCTCGGCGAGGAAGTCGGCCAGACCCGACCGCGTGGCGTGCATGGCCGCCCCGCCCAGCGACTCGTCGTCGGTGACCTCGCCGGTGGCCATCTTCACCAGCGGCGGCCCGGCCAGGTAGACCTGCGAGCGGTCCCGGATCATGATCGTGTAGTCGGACATGCCGGGCACGTACGCGCCGCCGGCGGTGGCGTTGCCGAACACCACGCTGACCGTGGGGATCTTCGCCGCGGAGAGCCGGGTCAGGTCGCGGAACACCCGTCCGCCCGGGATGAAGATCTCCGCCTGGGTGGGTAGGTCGGCACCGGCCGACTCGACCAGATTCACCATCGGCAGCCGGTTGGCCAGGGCGATCTCGCCGGCCCGCCGGGTCTTCGCGAGGGACCACGGGTTCACCGCGCCGCCGCGTACGGTCGGGTCGTTGGCGACGACCAGGCACTCCACACCCTCGACCACCCCGATGCCGGTCACCACGCTGGCGCCGACCGGGAAGTCGGTGCCGTAAGCGGCCACCGGGGACAGCTCCAGGAACGGGCTGTCCGGGTCGAGCAGCAGCTCGATCCGTTCCCGGGGGAGCAGCTTGCCGCGCCGGTGGTGCCGGGTCACGTACTTCTCGCCGCCGCCGGCCCGCGCCTGGTCGAGCGCGGCGTCCAGTTCGGCGAGGCGGGCCAGCAGGGCCGCCCGGTTGGCCTGGTAGGCCGGCGAGGACGGGTCGAGCCGACTGTCCAGTGTGGTCACAGCGGCTCCTTCGTTCGTGACTGCGGGGCTCGCAGACCCGGCTCACTCCTCGCACTCACAGCCCCATGCCCTTCGCGATTATCTCGTTCATGATCTCGGTGGTGCCGCCGCCGATGCCGAGGATGCGGGCGTCCCGGTAGTGCCGTTCCACCTCGGCGTCGCGCAGGTAGCCGAAGCCGCCGTGCAGTTGCAGCGCCGCGTCGACCACGTGGTCGCAGGCCGCCACCGCGACGTTCTTCGCCATCGCCACCTCGGTCACCACCGGTTGGCCCGCCGCGACCCGGGCGGCCACGTCGTGCACGTACGCCCGCGCCGCCTCGGCCCGGGTGTGCATCTCGGCCAGCCGGTGCCGGATCAGCTGCCGGTCGGCCAGCCGGCGGCCGAAGGTGGACCGGTCGCGGCACCACCGGAGGGCCAGCTCGACGCAGCGCTGCGCGGTCGCGTACGCCTGCGTGGCCAGCGACAGCCGCTCGGTGGCGAAGTGCTGCATGATCGTGATGAAGCCGGTGTCCTCCGGGCCGACCCGGTTCGCCACCGGCACTCGCACGTCGGTGAAGGCCAGCTCGGCGGTGTCCGAGCAGTGCCAGCCCAACTTCTCCAGTCGCCGGCCGACCGTGAAGCCGGGCGTACCCTTCTCGATCACCAGCAGGATGAGCTCTCCGGACCCGGGAAGGTCGGCGCACACGGCGGTGGTCACGAAGTCGGCCCGCACCCCGCTGGTGATGTACGTCTTCGACCCGTTCACCACGTAGTGGTCGCCGTCCCGGCGGGCGCAGGTGCGGATGCCCGCCACGTCGGAGCCGCCGTCCGGCTCGGTGATCGCCAGCGCGCCGATCATCGTGCCGGCCAGGGTCGGCCGGACGTACCGGTCGATCAGGTCGTCGTTCCGTGCGGCCACCATGTGGGGCAGCGCGATGCCGTGGGTGAACAGGGCCGCGACCAGCCCGGACGAGCCACCCGAGCGGATCATCTCCTCGGTGACCACGATCGAGTCGAGCAGGTCACCGCCGCTGCCGCCGACCGACTCGGGAAAGCCGATGCCGAGCAGCCCCGCCTTCGCGGCGGTTTCGTGCAACGACCGGGGCACCTCGCCGGCCCGCTCCCAGTCGTTCAGGTACGGCAGGACCTCCTTGGTCACGAAGGCGCGGGTCAGCTCGCGGAGCTGCCGGCGTTCCGGGGTGTCCACGATGGTCACGGCTGCTCCTTCCCCGGGATCGGCGCCCGGCCGGTGGGCAGGTCGGCCGGCAGGTCCACGACCCGGGAGCGGAGCAGTTCCCCGAGCGCCTTGGCCTGCGGGTCGAACCGGGTCGAGGCGGCCACGCCCTGGCCGAGCAGCCCCCGGAGCACGAAGTTGACGGCGCGCACGTTCGGCAGCTCGTACCGCTCCACGGCCAGCGGGGCGGTCTCGGGCAGCAGCTCGGCCAGCCGGTCGACGGTCAGCCAGCCGCGCAGCCAGGCCCAGGTCGCGTCGGTCCGGGCCCAGACGCCGAGGTTGGCGTCCCCGCCCTTGTCCCCCGACCGCGCCCCCACCAGCTCACCCAGCGGCCCGCGCCGCGTCGCGTGCAAGGAAGGGCCCCCGGTTAACGGATTCTGTTGTACAGGGGGCCCCTGCAAACACCTGCCGGGCGGGGGTGGGATCGGGACCCGGGTGCCGTCCGGCAGCACGGCGACGTGGGCGACCGCGTTCTGCGGCACCGTGTCTGCCGTGAAGACGCCGTAGGGCGTCGCGTCGCCGGGCGGGGTGGTCAGCGTGCAGCCCGGGTAGGAGGTCAGGGCCAGCTCCACCGCGGCCGCCGAGAAGGCCCGCCCGGCCCGCGCCCGGTCGCCGTCCCGCAGGTGTACGTGCAGCAGCGCACTCGCCGTCTCGGTGTCGACGGCGTCCGGATGATCGGTCCGGGCCAGCACGAACTCCAGCCCTTCCGGGCCGATCGCCTCCTCCAGTTGGGCCCGGACCAGGGCGGCCTTGGCCGGGACGTCCAGCCCGCAGAGCACGAACGTCATCGAGTTGCGGAAGCCGCCCAGGTGGGTGACGCCCACCTTGAGCGTGTCCGGCGGGGGCGTGCCGCGGACCCCGCTGACCCGTACCCGGTCCGGGCCGTCCGGGCGCAGCCGCACCGTGTCCAGCCGGGTCACCACGTCCGGCCCGAGGTACGCCGGCCCGCCCACCTCGTACAACAGCTGGGCGGTGACCGTCTCGACGGTGACCGCGCCCCCGGTGCCGGGGTGCTTGGTGAGCACCGACGAGCCGTCCGGGTGGATCTCCGCGATCGGGAAGCCGGGCCGATGCCCGCCGTCGGGCAGCTCCGTGAAGAAGCTGAAGTTGCCGCCGGTGACCTGCGCCCCGCACTCGATCAGGTGCCCGGCCACCGTGGCCCCGGCCAGGGCGTCCAGGTCGTCCCGGCCCCAGCCGAAGCGGGCGATGGCCGGGCCGACGGCCAGCGAGGCGTCGGTGACCCGGCCGGTGACGACCACGTCCGCCCCGGCGTCGAGGCAGGCCGCGATCCCGAACGCCCCCAGGTACGCGTTGGCGGTCAGCGCGTCCGGCCGGTGGAGGGCGTCGCCCTCGACGTACCCGATCCGGACGGTGAGGCCGAGCCGGTCGGCGAGCGCGCCGATCGCGGCGGCCAGGCCGGCCGGGTTGAGCCCGCCGGCGTTGGCCACCAGCCGCACCCCCCGGTCGAGCGCGGCGCCGAGGATGTCCTCCAACTGCCGGAGGAAGGTCTTCGTGTAGCCGAGGGCGGGGTCGCGCATCCGGTCCCGGCCGAGGATCAGCATGGTCAGCTCGGCCAGGTAGTCGCCGGTCAGCACGTCCAGGCCGCCGCCGTCGAGCATCTCCCGCCAGGCGGAGAAGCGGTCGCCGTAGAAGCCGGAGGCGTTGCCGACCCGCAGCACCGTCATGCCGTCACCCCGCCGCTCCGGCCGCGGCGCGCTTGGCACCGGGTGGTCCGGCGAACACCTGGGCCACGTCGAGCCACTCGTCGGCGATCGGCCCGGTGGCGACCAGGGCCAGGTCGGCGCGGT
This sequence comes from Micromonospora sp. NPDC007271, assembly GCF_040634005.1. Taxonomy (NCBI): domain Bacteria; kingdom Bacillati; phylum Actinomycetota; class Actinomycetes; order Micromonosporales; family Micromonosporaceae; genus Micromonospora; species Micromonospora sp. NPDC007271. The sequence continues at coordinate 40,532 of NZ_JBEYER010000043.1, read as the reverse complement.
GCCGGCGCTGGGTGACCAGCAGGCAGAAGTCGAGCGCCGGGCCGGTGACCCGGTCGGCCGCGTCCGCCGGCCCGAACGCCCAGGTCTCCCCGTCGGGCGCCACCAGCTCCACCCGCACCGGCACCGCCGGCACCGGACGGCCGTGGGCGGCGAAGCCGTGCCCGAGGGTACGGAAGCCGAGGTACGCGACGTGCCGCAGCCGGGCGGTCGGGGCGCGCCGGACGCCGAGCGCCTCGGCCACGTCCTCGCCGTGCGCCCAGGTCTCCATGAGCCGGGCGGTGGCCATCGAGGCGGGTGACATCCTGGTCCCGTACCAGGGCAGTTTCCTGCCGGGCGGCGCGGTGGCCAGGGCCGCCGCGAGCGTGGCGCGGCCGTGCCGCCAGCGGGCCAGCAGCTCGGCCGGCGGGGCGAGGAACGACTCCGCGCCGTCGTCGACCAGGCGTGCCAGGTCCGGCGTGGCCGTGACCGAGGCGTAGAAGGCGGCCTCGTCGGTGGCGGCGAGCTGGGCCACGTGGTCGGTCCAGGCCAGGTGGGCGATCTGATGGGCGACCGTCCAGCCCGGGGCCGGTGTGGGCCGGTCCCACTCGTCGGGTGGCAGTGCGGCGACGATCGCTTCGAGCTGCTCGGACTCGGCGGCCAGATCCGCGAGCAGCGCTGCCAGGTCGACCATGGTGCCTCCGGGGGATGGGCCGGTCAGGGATCAGGGCTGCTCGCTCCCGGACGCCGCGCCGGAGCGCGGTGGGCCGTCGTCGGGCGTGAGCAGGCCGGCGAGCTGGCGCTTCCAGGTGTGCAGCAGAGCGGTACGGCGAGCCGAGTCGTCGCTGAGCAGGTTGGCCACGCCGAGGCCGCGGAGCAGGTCGAGGGTCACCTGCACCGTCTCCCGTACGCCGGGGCGGCGCTCGTCCACCCCGAGCAGCTCGACGGTCAGCCGGTGCATCTCACGGCCGACCCGGGCTTCGAGCGGCACCAGGGCGTCGCGCAACTCGGCGTCGGTGCGGGCGGCGACCCACAGCTCCAGGGCGGCGACGAAGAGCGGCCCGGTGAAGGCGGCGGCGAGCAGGTCGACCACCCGGTCCAGGCGGCGCGGGCCGGCCGGCACGGCCTCGGCCTCGGCGCGCAGCTCCGCCGCCCGGCGTTCGGTGAGATGGGTGACAGCGGCGGTGACCAGGGCTGCCCTGGTCGGGTAGTGGTGCAGCTGCGCGCCCCGGGAGACGCCGGCCCGGGCCGCCACGACGGTGGTGGTGGTGCCGGACCAGCCATGCTCGACCAGGCACTCGACGGTCGCCTCGAGCAGCCGTGCCTGGGTGGCGCGGCTGCGTTCCTGCTGAGCGACGCGGGTCGATGCGGCGGGCACGGGGACAGCGTCCCGTCCCCGAAACAAACAGTCAAGACTGACTTTTTCCGACCGCGTAACGCCGGTGGGGACAGGTATGGGTCCGAGCCGCTCCCGTGAGGAGCGACGGCCGGGGGATCAGCGGCCGTCGCGGGGGCCGAAGACGGCGAGGGCGTCGAGGTCGCTGTGCCGGGAGCGGAGGTACTCGTCGGCCCAACCGGCGGCGTCCGGGAAGGCCGACTCGGCGGCCACCCGGGCGCAGGCGGCATCGACGTCGTACCGCGTCCGGCGCAGCTGCACGCCCGGGCCCAGCAGCGCCCACCAGGCGCCCACCCCGCCGTACGGCATGCCGACGCTGCCCGTGTTGACCACTAGCCGGCGGTCGACCAGCCGGGTGAACGGCATGTGGGTGTGCCCGCAGACCACCGTCTCCACCTCGGCCGGCACCCCGGCGAAGACCTCCGTCCAGCGTTCGGGCCGGGAGTCCACCAGCACGACCTCCTCGTCGTCGCGCGGCGTGGCATGGCAGAAGAGCACCTCGCCAAGGCCGGCGACCGGCAGGGTGACGGTCAGCGGCAGGGCGGCCAGCCGGGCAACCTGGTCGTCGCGGAGCTGGTCGGCGGCCCAGTTCGAGACGTCGATCGGCGATTTCCGGCCGGCCCGCGCCTCGACGAGCTCCCGGTCGGCGTTGCCACCGACCCAGCACGCCCGATCGCCCAACGCGGCGAGCCGGTCCAGCACCTCGACCGGCTGCGGGCCGGCGGCGAGGTCACCGGTGAGCACGATCAGGTCGGCCGAGGCGACGTCCGGCTCGGCCAGCACGGCCTCCAGCGGTGGCAGCGCCCCATGGATGTCGGAGAGGACGGCGACACGTTCGAACATCGCTCCACCGTGGCCCCGGCCCCCCGCGACGTCCAGCGATTCTGCGCCGGGCAGACGGCGCGGCGTTGCCGCCGCTGCGTAGCGTGGGCGCCGGCGCCCCGGGCGGCGCCCCGGGCGGCGCCCCGGGCGGCGCGCCGGGCGGCGCCCCGGCCAGGGCGTGGGGAGGCGACGGTGACGACCAGGGCCGCGCCGACGACCGCGGGCCCGATCGCGGACGAAACCGGCCCGGCCGGCGCGAGCGCGCAGGCCGGGCGGTGCGAAGGAGGCGTCAGACCCGCGCGCGGCGGGCCAGGCGCTCCGGGTCGAGGATGATGATGCTCTTGCCGTCCAGCCGGAGCCAGCCGCGCGAGGCGAAGTCGGCGAGGGCCTTGTTGACGGTCTCCCGGGAGGCGCCGACCAACTGGGCGATCTCCTCCTGGGTGAGGTCGTGGGTCACCCGCAGCACACCGCCGTCGCGGGTGCCGAACCGGCCGGCCATCTGGAGCAGGTTCTTGGCGACCCGGCCCGGCACGTCCGTGAAGATCAGGTCGGCCAGCGAGTCGTTGGTCCGGCGGAGCCGGCGGGCGAGCACCCGCAGCAGTTGCTCGGCGATCTCGGGCCGGTTGTTCAGCCAGGGCCGCAGTGCCTGCTTACGCAGCCGCACCAGCCGGGTGTCGGTCACCGCGGTGGCCGTCGCCGTACGCGGGCCGGGGTCGAAGAGCGACAGCTCGCCGACCATGTCCGAGGGGCCCATCACGGCGATCAGGTTCTGCCGGCCGTCCGCCGCGCGGCGACCCACCTTGATCTTGCCGGACAGGAGGATGTAGAGGCTGTCGCCGGGCTCACCCTCGTTGAAGACGACCTCGCCCTTGCGGACCTCGAGCGTCTCCATCTCCTTGGCGAGCGCCTCGGCAGCCTCCGGGTCGACACCCTGGAAGATCCCGCTGCGGGCCAGTACCTCGTCCATCGCGCACCTCCGCCTGCGCATGCCGTCCGTCGGCCGGGTCCGCCGTCCGCTGATCCCCTCGCGCGCCCGCCAGTCTAGGCGCATGTGAGCAGGAATCAGAGGTGCACCCCTCGGATCGTAGGCTCTGCGACGTGCTGAGCGAGCCTTTCCTGACCACCCGTCCCGAGGACGGGCGGGATGTCCCGTTGCTGGTGTGGCGTGCCGAGGAGCCGCTGCTCGCGGTCGGTACCGCCCCGTTGGGCGGTGGGATCGGCGTACGCCGGTGGGTGGTCAACGCGACCGTGCCGATGTCGTACGACCGGGACGACCCGGCGGACCACCTGGCCGAGCTGGCCGACGGCCTGGGCCTGACCGGGCCCGGGGTGGGGCTGCTGACCGGGGTCGACGTGGCCGAGGTGGTGGCCCGGGCCGACACCGGCGTTCGGGTCTGGGCGACGGTCGGGCTCGGCACCCCGCTCTGGGCCGCCGCGCCCACCCCGGCGGCATCGGCTCAGCGCGTCGGCACGGTCAACATCGTGGTGTACGTCCCGGCCCGGCTCGGCGAGGCCGCCCTGGTCAACGCGGTGGCCACGGCCACCGAGGCCAAGGCGCAGGCGATCTGGGAGCTGGGGCTGCCCGCCACCGGCACGCCCACGGACGCGGTCACCGTGCTCTGCCCGGCCGACGGTGAGCCCGCCCCGTACGGCGGCCCCCGGTCGACCTGGGGTGCCCCGCTGGCCCGGGCCGTGCACGCGGCCGTCCGGGCCGGTGGCGCCGGAGCCGTCGTCCCCTGGTCCGACCGCCGGGCGGGCTGAGCCGGCCGGCGGCCCCCCGCTCGACCGGCCGGGCGTTTTCGACCGATCGGCCGTCGTCAGACCGTCTTCCGGGCGGTACCGTCGCGGACGATGTCCGCTCCCATTTCCGCCGCGTCCCGTCCCCGCCGCCGGCTGGCCGCCGCGCTCGGCATGCTGCTGTTCGCCCTGCTCGCCGCCGGCTGCGCCAACTCCACCGACGACGGGCCGGTCTGGCGGGCGGGCGAGACGGGCGGGTCGACCGGCGGGTCGACCGGCGCGGGGACCCCCGCCGGCGCCAAGCAGTCCGCCCAGCCGGCCGAGCCGCGCAAGAGCGTCTCGCTCGCCGCCACCGGCGATGTGATCATGGGCAACGCTCCGTCCCGGCTGCCGGCCAACGGGGGCAAGGGCTTCTTCGACGACGTCAAGGCCGCGCTCAAGGCCGACCTGGTGATGGGCAACCTGGAGGAGCCACTCACCGAGGACACCGGCGCCGGCAAGTGCGGACCCAACGCGACGGCCTGCTACCAGTTCCGGGCGCCGCCCGGCTACGCGGCGCATCTGCGCTCCGCCGGGTTCCAGCTGCTCAACCAGGCCAACAATCACGGGTACGACTACGGCCAGCAGGGCTACGAGAACACCCAGTCCGCGCTGGAGGCGCACGGGCTCAAGCACACCGGCGCGCCCGGCGAGATCACCGTCGTCGAGGTGAAGGGCGTGAAGATCGCCGTGCTGGGCTTCTCGTCGTACCCGTGGTCCAACAGCCTCACCGACCTGGACGCGGCCAGGAAGGTGGTCACCCTGGCCACCGAGCAGGCCGACCTGGTCGTGGTGCAGGTGCACATGGGGGCCGAGGGCGCCGAGAAGACCCGGGTGAAGCCGGGCACCGAGATGTTCTACGGCGAGAACCGGGGCGACCCGGTCCGCTTCTCACGCGCGGTGATCGACGCCGGTGCCGACCTGGTGATCGGGCACGGCCCGCACGTGCTGCGCGGCATGGAGTTCTACAAGGGTCGGCTGATCGCGTACAGCCTGGGCAACTTCGCCGGCGGCGGGCGGTCGCTGAACCCCACCGGACGGCTCGGCTGGGGCGGCGTGCTGAAGGTCTCGCTCGCGGCGGACGGCAGCTTCGTCGAGGGTGAGTTCACCTCGACGGCGATGAACAGCGTGGGGCGACCGGCGATCGACCGGCAGCACCGGGGCCTCGGGCTGGTCCGGGAGGTGAGCCGGGCCGACTTCCCGAAGACCGGCGCCCGGCTCGACGAGGACGGCCGGATCACCGCGCCGGCGGGCGGGTAGCCCGGCCGGTCCCGCGCGTGGGCCGCGCCGGGAGTTCGCCCGCGCGACGTAGGCTGGCCCGCGTGACCACGAGTTCCCCCGAGACCGACCTCGGCCGTACGCGCCGCGCCCGGCGGATCGGCCGGGTGCTGACCGAGACCCATCCCGACGCGCACTGTGAACTCGACCACTCCAACGCGCTGGAGCTGGCGGTCGCCACCATCCTGTCGGCCCAGTGCACCGACAAGAAGGTCAACGAGGTCACCCCGAAGCTCTTCGCCCGCTACCGCACCGCCGCCGACTACGCCGGGGCGGACCGCGCCGAGCTGGAGGAGCTGATCCGGCCCACCGGGTTCTACCGCAACAAGACCAGCTCACTGATCAACCTGGGCCGGGCGCTCTGTGAGCGGTACGACGGCGAGGTCCCGGGCCGGCTGGCCGACCTGGTCACCCTCCCCGGCATCGGCCGCAAGACCGCCAACGTGATCCTCGGCAACGCCTTCGGGGTCCCCGGCATCACCGTCGACACCCACTTCCAACGGCTGGTGCACCGGTGGAAGCTGACCGCCGAGACCGACCCGGTCAAGATCGAGCACGCCGTCGGCGCGCTGTACCCGAAGCGCGACTGGACGATGCTGTCGCACCGGGTGATCTTCCACGGTCGGCGGGTCTGCCACGCCCGCAAGCCCGCCTGCGGCGCCTGCACGCTGGTGAAGCTCTGCCCGTCGTACGGCACCGGGCCGACCGATCCGGTGGTGGCGGCCAAGCTGCTCAAGGGGCCCCGCGCCCGGGATCTCGCGGCGGCGGTCGGCATCGACCCGGATCTGGTGCCGCAGCAGGCGGTCGCGGCGGAGGTGCCGTGAACCGTCGGCTCGCGTACCTTCTCGCCCCGCTGCTGCTGGTGGTCGCCGGCTGCACCGCCACCGCCGAGCAGCCGGAGGGCCCGGCGCCGGCGACCCGGGCCGAGCGCCCGTCGCCGTTCGCCGACTGCGCCACGCTGACCGCCGCGCCGGCCTCGGCCGTCCCCGCCCCGAACGGCACCCCGGGCGACCAGCTGCCCGAGCTGACCCTCGCCTGCTTCACCGGCGGGGCGCCGGTCGCGCTGCGCGACATCAAGGGCCCGGCGGTGATCAACGTCTGGGCGTCCTGGTGCCCGCCCTGCCGCAAGGAGCTGCCCGCCTTCCAGCGGCTCAGCGAGCGGGCCGAGGGCCGGCTCCAGGTGATCGGGGTGAACAGCCGGGACAGCCGCGGCGGAGCGCAGTCCATCGGCGAGGACTTCGGCGTCCGCTTCCCCATGCTGGTCGACCAGGGCGACGCGTTCGAGCGGGCGCTCGAACGTAACGCCTTCCCGTTGACCGTGCTCGTCGACGGGGACGGCCGGATCCGGCACACCGACTCGACCGGCGCGCTCGACGACGTACGCCTGGCCGAGCTGGTTCGGCGGTATCTCGGCGTGGAGGTGCGGACGGAGCAGGGATCGTGACCCGGCAGCCGCCGGCGTGGCTGGACCCGCTGCTCAACCGGCTCGGCACCGCCCGCGCCGAGGACTTCACCCGGCTCACCACGCCGGAAAATGGCGGTCGGGAGAGCGCGGTGCTGGTGCTGCTCGGCGAGGAGCCGGCGGCCGGCCCCGATGTGCTGGTCCTGCAGCGCGCCGCCACGCTACGCAACCACGCCGGGCAGCCGGCCTTCCCCGGCGGCGCGGCCGACCCGGAGGACGCCGACGCCAGCGCCACCGCGCTGCGGGAGGCGAACGAGGAGGTCGGGCTCGACCCGGCCAGCGTCACCGTGCTCGCCGAGCTGCCCAAGCTGTGGATCCCGGTCAGCGACTTCGTGGTCACGCCGGTGCTCGCCTGGTGGCACGCCCCGCACCCGGTGCACCCCTGCGAACCGGCCGAGGTGGCGCACGTCGCGCGGCTGCCCGTCAGCGAACTGGTGGACCCGGAGAACCGGATGCGGGTACGCCACCCGAGTGGCTGGATCGGCCCGGCCTTCTCCGTACGGGGCATGCTCGTCTGGGGCTTCACCGCCGGGGTGCTCGACGCGCTGCTGCAGATGGGGGGCTGGGCCCGCCCCTGGCCGCGCTCCCGGGTGGTGGAGCTGCCGCCGACCGGGGCCGCCCCGGCACCCTCGGCGGGCACCGACGTGGTTGACGAGAGCCCGGTTCGTTGAACTGACGGTCACGTTCCGCGAGCGATGAGCCACCGGTCTGTCTGGTGCCCGTACCCTTGACGGGTGTCCGCCGTGGATCTCGTACTGCTCCTGCTCATGCTGGTGTTCGCAATCAGCGGATACCGCCAGGGCTTCGCCATCGGTGCGCTGTCGCTCTCCGGGTTCTTCCTGGGCGTGCTGGTCGGCCTCCAGGTCGGCCCGCTGGCCGCCCGGCAGTTCTCCGACAGCGGGACCCGGGTGCTGATCTCCCTGGTGGCGATCTTCGGGCTCGCTGTGCTGGGGCAGGCGCTGGCCGGCTGGATCGGCTCCCACCTGCGCCAGACCATCACCAGCCCGTTGGCCCGGCGGCTCGACGACATCGGCGGCGCGCTCGTCTCGGTCGTGGCGGTCATGCTCGTGGTCTGGCTGGTCATGGTGCCGCTGGGCTCCTCGGGGGTGCCCTGGGTGGCCTCCTCGGTGCGTAACAGCGCCCTGCTCACGGTGATCGACCGGATCATGCCCGACAAGGCGCAGCAGCTCTCCACGGCGCTGCGTGACACGGTCGACACCAACGGTTTCCCGGACGTCTTCGGCAACCTCGCGCCGACCCGCGCCCGACAGGTCTCTCCGCCGGACCCGACCCTGGCCGGTTCGCAGGTGGTGGCGAACAGCCAGCGTTCGGTGGTGAAGGTGCTGGGCTCCGCGCCCAGCTGCTCCCGCCGCATCGAGGGCTCCGGCTTCGTGTACGCGGACGACCGGGTGATGACCAACGCGCACGTCGTGGCGGGCACCCGCTCGGTGGCGGTGGAGCTGCGCGGCGAGCGCTACGACGGCGAGGTGGTCGTCTACGACCCGCAGCGGGACCTGGCTGTGCTGTACGTGCCGGGACTGCCCGGGCCGTCCCTCCGCTTCGCCGCCGGGCAGGCCGGCACCGGGGCGGACGCCATCGTGCTGGGCTTCCCCCTGGACGGCCCGTACGACGCCCGACCGGCCCGGATCCGGGACGTCGACCGCATCACCGGCCCGGACATCTACTCCTCCGGCGACGTGACGCGGGAGATCTACACGATCCGGTCGTGGGTCCGTAGCGGCAACTCGGGTGGCCCGCTGGTCTCCTCGAACGGGCTCGTGCTCGGGGTGATCTTCGCGGCGGCGGCCGACGACCCGAACACCGGCTTCGCGGTGACCGCCGCCGAGGCCCGGCCGGTGGCCCTGACGGGCGCCGAGCGTACCCGGGCGGTGGGCACCGGCGACTGCACCTGAGCGGGCCGGCGGCGCCGGAGCGCGACGCCTCCCGGCGCCACCCGCCCGGGCGGGCTACCTCGGCGGGCCGTCCGGGCCGGATTCGGCCAGCTCCGGCTCGACGCCCTCCCGGTCGGTACGCGCGGGCCGCCGACCCGTCCGGGCCCGTCAGGTGCGGAAGGCGGCCGTCGTCGCGGCGAGCACCGCCAGGCCGAGCAGCCACCCGCCGACCACGTCACTGGTCCAGTGCACGCCCAGCGCGATCCGGCTCAGCCCGGTCACCACCGTGATCAGCACCGCCGCGGCCCAGAGCGCCGAGCGCAGTGACCGCCGCTCGCGGGCGAACGGCAGGAGGACCAGCAGCAGGACCCCGGCGGCCAGGGTGGCGTTCAGCGCGTGCCCGGACGGGAAGGCGAACCCGGTCGCCCGCGCCACCGGGTCGAGCAGCTCCGGCCGGTGCCGGCCGACCAGCAGCTTGAGCAGCGCGCCGAGCAGGCCGCCGACGGTCATCGTGGTGACCACCCAGAGCGCCAGGGGCCCTGATTCGGCCTCCGCGCCGCTGGACGGCGCTTCGGACCGGATGACGGCTGGCCGGTGGGCCCGGCGGAGCAGCAGCCAGACGACCACCGCCCCGGCGGCGATCCGCAGCGGGCCGGGCGCGAAGACGTCGGTCCAGAGACTCATCAGCCGTACCCAGGCCGGGTGGTCGAGGGCGTACCGGTGCAGCGTGTCGGTCACCGCGGCGTCCAGCCGGTGCAGCGGCGGCCAGGCGGCCAGCACCAGCAGCGTCAGTAGGGTGAACGGCACCAGCACCAGGAATGCCGCGGCGGCCAGGGTGAGGCGGAGACCCAGCGAACGCTCCGGGTCGAGGCGGCGCTCCCGCCAGGACCGCTCGACGGCGGACCACCGGTCGCCCGTGCCTGCCCGCTTCATCCGGTGACCACTACCCAGAGACCCGCCCGGTCAGCCCGGCCGCGGTTCAGCGGCGCGCCTGCCGGTGCCAGCGGACCACCAGCGCCGCGCCCGTGACCAGGGCGACGAACAGGGCGAGACCGGCCCAGAGCCGCTCCGGCGCCGGCTCGTCGGCCTGCCCGGCCGCCCGGGCCGACCACCGGCTCTGCTGCCGGGGGGCGGTGAACGTGAACGGCTTGGGCCCCGCCCCGGCGGCCTCGGCGGCGTCCGGGCCGGAGCCGGGTGCCGGGCCGAAGCCCACCACGCCGGGGGAGTCGTTGTCGTCGAGCAGGTTGCGCCCGACCGACGGCACGTCGGTGGTCAGGGCGGCCACCGGATCCACCATGCCGAAGCCGAACCGGTCGTCGCGGCCGGTGGGGCCGAGGTCGCGGGCGGTGCTGGTCATCCGGTTGATGACGTCCCCGGCGGACATCTGCGGGTAGCGGGCCCGGATGAGGGCGGCCGTCGCGGCGACCAGCGGGGCCGCGAAGCTGGTCCCCTGCACCCGCCAGTATCCGCCGGGGCGGGCCCCGAAGAGCGCGGTGGCCGGCGCGGTGAGCACTGTCTGCGGCCCGGTGATCGACCCGGACCAGAGGTTCTGCGTGTTGCGCTCGAGGCCGGCGACGGCGATCACGCCCGGCTCGCGGGCCGGATACCAGACCTTGGAGGTCTTCGAGGTGGCCAGGTTGCCGGTGCAGGCGACCACCACGACGTCCCGGGCGAAGGCGTAGTCGAGGGCCGCGGCCAGGGCGGGGCTGTCGCCGCTGCCGCCCAGCGACAGGTTGATCACTCGGGCGCCCTGGTCGACCGCCCAGCGCACGCCCTTGGCGACGATCATCGCGTCGTCGTAGCGGTTCTCGTCGTCGAGCACCCGGACCGGAAGGATGCGGGCGTCCGGCGCCAGCCCGACCACGCCGCGGTCGTCGTCGGCGCGTCCGGCGATCAGGCCGGCGACCGTGGTGCCGTGCCCCACCGGGTCCGGCCCGTCGGCGCGGTCGGGAGAGACCAGGTCGATGCCGGGCAGCACCTGACCGGCCAGGTCCGGGTGGCTACCGTCCACTCCGGAATCGACCACCGCGACCACCACGCCGCGCCCGGTCGACGTACGCCACGCGGTCTTCGCCCGCAGCTCGTCGAGCTGCCACTGCTCCTCGCGGACCTGGTCCACCCGGGCGGTCGTGTCCACGGGGGCCAGCCAGGCCGGCCCGGCCGCGGTGCCCGGCCGCGCCGAGGCGGTGTGCGCGGGCGGGGCCGCGTGCGCGGGCGGGGCCAGCGGGCCGACCACGGCGGCGACGGTGGCCACCAAGCCGAGCAGCCCGCGACCGGCCAGACGCCGGATCGCGGTCGAGGCTCCCTGCCGATCCCTGGTCACATTCCCCAGCCATTCCATCCCGACCGAAACACGCTGCTCGGAGATTACCGGTTCTCCCGTACGTCACGGGGCAAGTCGGTGGAGCGGTCAGCCTGGCGGTAGGTGGGCCAGTTGCACCAGGCGTACGCCCTCCCGGCGGGTGACCAGGCGGCCCCGGCCGGGCGGCAGTGGACCTGCCTTCACCTGACCGACGAGCGGCCCCTCCTCCGGCCCGCCGGACATCACCAGGCCGGGCGTCGAGAGTTCCCGCAGCCGCTGGATGATCGGCTCGTACGAGGTCCGGCCGGCCCCGCCGGTGCGGCGGGCCAGCACCAGGTGCAGGCCGACGTCCCGGGCGTGCGGCAGGTGCTCCTCCAGCGCGCGCAGCGGGTTCGTCGGCCCGCCGGCCACCAGATCGTAGTCGTCCACCAGCACGAACAGCTCCGGCCCGGTCCACCACGACCGGCTGCGCAGCTCGGCCGGAGTGACCTCCGGCCCGGGGATCCGCCCCTGGAGGTAGCCGGCCGCCGACTCGATCAGCTCGGTGGTGTGCGGCGCCGCCGTGCCGTACCCGATCAGGTGCGGCGTCTCGATCGTCCCCATCAGGCTGCGCCGGTAGTCCACCAGCATCACCCGGGCCTGCTCGGGCGAGAACCGGTTGACGATCGAGGTGGCCAGCGCGCGCAGGAACGACGACTTGCCACACTCCGCCTCGCCGAACACCACGAAGTTCGGCTCGGTGGCGAAGTCCAGCACCACCGGGCGCAGGTCCGCCTCGGCCACCCCGATCGGAAAGGCGAGCCCGCTGGTCGCCCGCTGGTCCAACTCGGCGTACGGCAGCACCGGTGGGAGCAGTCGCACCCGGGGTGCCGGCGGGCCGGTCCACGCCTCGGTGATCGCCTTGACCAGGTCGGTCGTCTCCGCGCCCAGGCCGGTGACCCGGGGCTCGGCGGTGAGGAAGTGCAGCCCGCCCCCGGTGATGCCCCGTCCCGGCTGCCCGTCCGGCACGGTCGCCGCGACCGGGCGCTTGACCACCAGTGAGTCGGCCGGGTCGCCGAGGCGCAGTTCGAGCCGCGAGCCGAAGAGGTCCCGGATCGCCGGCCGGAAGTCCGACCAGCGCAGCGCGCTGGCCACCACGTGCACCCCGTACGCCAGGCCCCGGGTGGCCAGCTCAGTGACCAGCGGTTCCAGGTCCTCGTACTCGGTGCGCAGGCTGTTCCAGCCGTCGATCACCAGGAACACGTCGCCGAACGGGTCGGTGCCGGGCTGCCCACCGGCCAGCGCGGCGGCCCGCCGCCGTCGCCAGGCCGCCATCGACTCCACGCCCGCCTCGGCGAAGCGCCGCTCCCGCTCGGCCAGCAGGGTGACGATCTCGCCGACCGTCCGGCGTACCGCGGTGTCGTCGGACCGCCCGCTCACCCCGCCGACGTGCGGCAGGTCGCGCAGCGCGCCGAGCGTCCCGCCGCCGAGGTCGAGGCAGTAGACCTGTGCCTCGGCCGGGGTGTGGGTGAGCGCCAGCGCGCAGATCAGCGTACGCAGCAGGGTGGACCGGCCGCTGCGCGTGGTGCCCACCACCGCCACGTGGCCGGCCGCCCCGTCCAGAGCCAGCCACAACAGGTCCCGGCGCTGCTCGAACGGCTTGTCCACCACCGCCACCGGAACCTGGAGGGCGCCGTGCAGTTCGGGGTTGCCGACGGTGAGCCCGCGTACCGGGTCGACGCCGACCGGGCCGAGCAGCTCATCGAGGGCGGGGGAGGAGTCCAGCGGCGGCAGCCACACCTGGTGCGCCGGCGGCCCCTGCCCGGCGAGCCGCCCGACCAGCAGGTCGAGCAGGCTCTCGGTGGCCTCCTCGACGACGGGGAGCGCGGCCTGCGAGGCCGGCTCGGGCACCGGCACGAGATGGGTGGAGAAGGCCAGCAGCCGGGGCGGACCCCCGCCCGCCCCGCCGGCCGGACCGCCCCGGCGGCGGGCCGGGCCGGAGACGTACGCGGCCTTGAACCGGACCAGCGGATCGGTGCCCGCGCGCAGGTAGCCGTGCCCGGGGGTGCGGGGCAGCTCGTACGCGTCCGGCACGCCGAGCACCGTCCGCGACTCCAGCGCGGAGAAGGTGCGCAACCCGATCCGGTACGACAGGTGGGTGTCGAGCCCCCGTAGGCGGCCCTCTTCCAACCGCTGGCTGGCCAGCAGCAGGTGTACGCCGAGCGACCGGCCCAACCGGCCGATCTGGACGAACAGGTCGATGAAGTCCGGCTTGGCGGAGAGCAGCTCGGAGAACTCGTCGCAGATCAGCAGCAGCGACGGCAGCGGGGCGAGCGGGGCGCCGGCGGACCGGGCCCGCTCGTAGTCGCGCAGGCTGGCGAAGTTGCCGGCCCGGCGCAGCAGCTCCTGTCGGCGCATCAGCTCGCCGTTGATGGCGTCCACCATCCGGTCGACCAGCGGTAGCGCGTCGGCCAGGTTGGTGATCACCGCGGCGGTGTGCGGCAGCCGCTCGAACGGCGCGAAGGTGGCGCCGCCCTTGAAGTCGACCAGGACGAAGTTGAGCTGCTCCGAGCTGTGCGTGGCAGCCAGCCCGAGCACCAGGCTGCGGAGCAGTTCGGACTTGCCGGAGCCGGTCGCGCCGATGAGCAGACCGTGGGGGCCCATGCCGTCCTGCGCCGACTCCTTGAGGTCCAGCTCGATCGCACCGCCGCCGTCGGCGCCCACCCCGATCGGCACCCGCAGCCGGTCCCGGGCGGCGCGGGGCGTCCAGCCCTGCTCGGCGGTGAAGCCCTCCGGGTCGCCGATGCCGAGCAGCTCAGGCAGACCCGGCTCGGCGCCCGGCGGGGCGTCGGCTCCGCGTACCGTGCCGGCGAGCCGCAGCGGGGCGAGCCGCCGGGCGACCGCCTCGGCGTCGGCGAGGTCCAGCCCGTCGGCGGTGCCGACGTCCGCGGCCCCCTCGGCGGAGTGCGAGCGTAGCCGGCCGTCGGCCAGGTCGAGCAGGAGGGCGTACCGGTCGAGCAGGCGGGGCGGCGGCGTGTCCAGGTCGAGCACGGTGACCCCGTCGATGCCGCCGTCGCCGACCAGGCCGGTGGCCCCGGTCAGGTCGCCGCCGTCGAGCACCACCACCACGTGCGGTCCGTCCGTCGCCGGTCCGGCCGGACTGAACCGGGACCGGCTGGCCAGCACCTCGTCGAGGAGCCGTTCCAGCTCGGCGGCGGAGCTGCTGACGAGCCGGACCGGGCCGAGCGCGTCGGTGCGGCTCGGGTGGTGGGCGTGTGGCAGCCACTTCACCCATTCCCAGAGCGCCCGCCGTTCCGGCCCCGCGCAGATCGCGATGAGCAGTTCCTCGGGGGCGTGGAAGACGGCGAGCTGGGTGAGCACGGCCCGGGCCAGCGCCTGCGCGGCCGGGGAACCGCCGGGCACGCCCGGGCCGCGCACGTAGACCCGGGCGAAGCTGCGCAGCGAGAGCGCCACTGGCAGATCCCGCACCACCGAGTAGGCGTCGAGGAAGCGGCGCAGCGCCCCCGCGGTCATCGGCTCCAGCTCCTCCAACGGTCGGGTGACCGGCGGGACCAGCGGGGTGGCCAGCGTCTGCGGCCCGACCCCGACCCGGACCACGGCGAAGTCCGGGTCGCCCGGCCGGCGCTCCCACACCCGGTGGCTGTTCACCGTCGACCAGAGCCGCCCGGGGTCGGGGTGCCGGTAGTAGAGTCCGGCCCGCTGCGCTGCGGCCGTCTCCCGGACCCGGCGGCGCAGGGCGGCCAGGTGCCGCAGGTACTCCCGGCGGGCGGCCATCATCTCCGACCTGCGCGGGGTGCCGGAGGCGCTGCCCCAGGAGGTGACCAGCATCGCCACCGACGAGAGCCCGAACATGCCGCCCACCACGTACGAGTAGGCGCCGCCGCCCCGGCCGAACATCATCGCCATCGCCACCGCGCCGCCGAGCATGGGCAGCACCATCAGCGCCTGCTGCCAGCGCCCGCCGACGGCTACCGGGATTTCCGGCGGCGCCTCCACGGGCAGCTCGCCGGCCGGGATCTCCGGGGCCGGTCGGCGCGGCGGTCGCTTGATGACGACAGTGGACACGGACCCTCCAATTGTGGCTCTGGGTAACCCGAGCCTGGCTCATGGTAGGTAAAGTCCTGGTGTCCGTCAGCCACCGCTCTCGCTCGATATGGAGTTACCTCGATGACGACCGGGCTGGCCCGGGTCACGATCAGCGCCCCTCAGCGACGGGTGGACGTGGCCCTGCCGGAGCAGGTTCCCCTGGCCGAGCTGCTGCCCGAGGTGCTCCGGCACGCCGGGGAGGGGCTCGCCGACGACGGCGAGCGGCACGGCGGCTGGGTGCTGCGCCGCACCGACGGCGTCGTCCTGACCACCGCGCAGGCGCTGCTCCCGCAGGGCGTACGCGACGGCGAGGTGCTGCACCTCGTCCCGGCCCGGGCCGAGTGGCCCGAGCTGGAGTACGACGACGTGGTCGAGGCGATCGCCGACGGGGCCCGGCGGCGGGGCACCGCCTGGTCGCCGGCCGCCACCCGGGCCGCCGCGCTGGCCGGGGCGGGCGTGCCGCTGGCCGTGGGGCTGCTCGCCGTGCTGGCCGCCGGTCCCGGGCACCGGACCGGCTGGCCGGTCGCCGCCACCGTGAGCCTGCTCCTCGTGCTCGCCGCCACCGTCGCCTCCCGCGCGTACGGCGACGGGCCGGCGGCCGCCACCCTCGGCGGTTACGCCCTGCCGTACGCCGCAGCGGCCGGTGCCCTCGCGGTCGGTTCCGGCGATCCGATCGGCCCGTTCGGGCCGCTGCCCTGGGTGGGTGCGCCCGAACTGCTGGCCGGTTCGGTGGCGCTGCTGCTGGTGTCGGTGCTCGGCCTGCTCGGAGTGGCGAGCCGGTCCCGCGTCTGCGTGGCCGGGGCCACCGTCGGGGCGGCCGGCTGGCTCGCCGCCCTCGGCGGGCTCTCCCTCGACCCGGCGGGCACCGCCGCGGTGCTGCTGTGCGTGCTGGTCTTCGCCCTCGGCGGGCTGCCGCTGCTGGCCATCCGCCTCGGCAAGATGCCGCTGCCGCCGATCACCCTGCCGCCGGCCAACCCGGCCGGCGGCTCCGGCGGCGTCCGCGACCTGCCCGACAGGGGCCGGGTGCACGCGGCGGTGGCCCGGACCGAGGAGATGCTCACCGGGATGCTGCTCGGGCACGCCCTGCTGGCGGTCGCCGCCGCGGCGGTGCTGGCCGCGGCCGGCGGGTGGTCCGGCCGGCTGCTGGCGGCGGTGGGCTGCGGTGTGCTGCTGCTGCGCTCCCGGCTGTTCGTGGCCGTCCGTCACCGGGTGCCCCCGGTCGCCGCCGGGCTGGCCGGGTACGTCCTGCTCGGCGCGGTGCTCGTCGGCCACGTCGGCCCCGGCGGCCGGTTCGCGCTGGCCGTCGGCGGGCTCACCCTGGCCCTGCTCGCCGTCGCGGCCGGCGCCGCGTACGCGCGGCGCCCGGCCTCCCCGTACCTCGGTCGCCTGGCCGACCTGGCCGACACGGCGCTAGTGGTCTCCGTGGTGCCGGTGGCCTGTGCGGTGCTGCACCTCTACGACCGGGCCCGCGGGTTGCTCGGCTGATTAGACGCGCGGGCCCGGGCCACTCCGTGGAGCGGCCCGGGCCCGTCGACGTCGAAGATCAGTGCTCGCCGCGCTCGGCGGCCTCCTTGGCGCGCTGGAACGAGGCCCGGATCTCGGCCTCGGCCTCGGTGCGGCCCACCCAGGTCGCGCCCTCGACCGACTTGCCGGGCTCCAGGTCCTTGTACACCTCGAAGAAGTGCTGGATCTCCAGCCGGTCGAACTCGCCCAGGTGGTGGATGTCCCGCAGGTGCTCCTGGCGCGGGTCCTCGTAGGGGACGCAGAGGACCTTGTCGTCGCCGCCCTTCTCGTCGGTCATCCGGAACATGCCGATGGTGCGGCAGCGGATCAGGCAGCCCGGGAAGGTGGGTTCGGGCACCAGCACCAGCGCGTCCAGCGGGTCGCCGTCCTCGCCCAGCGTGCCCTCGATGAAGCCGTAGTCGGCCGGGTACTGCGTGGAGGTGAAGAGGGTGCGGTCCAGCCGGATTCGGCCGGTCACGTGGTCCACCTCGTACTTGTTGCGGTGACCCTTCGGGATCTCAACCGTGACGTCGAAATCCATCTTCCACGCTCCCTCGTTTGCCCACGCTGGCCAACGGAACCAGTGTCGCCGCTCCCGGACAGGGGGAATCACCCCCGCCGGCTCCGGCCGCCGCATAGTGTTCGGACCGAAGTAGTGTCACTCAAGGTGCTTTCGAGCGGGGGAGGAGGGGGTCGTGGGGAGGGAAGATTCACACTACCGCCCCGAGAGGGTTGACGGACGCGGGTCCGGCGCTTCCGGTTCCGGCGGTGCGACCGGGCGCGTACCGGTCCCCGACGCGCAGTTCCCGCGCGTCCCCGTCCGGCCGACCGGGTCCGCCCCCGTCGGCCGCGGCGACCCCCGGCCGTACGGCGCCGATCCGCAGGCCCATGGCGCCGGCCCCCGGGCGTACGGCGCCGATCCCCGGGCCTATGGCGCCGACCCGGGGGGCCGCGTCGACTCCCGGGCCTATGGCGCCGACCCGGGGGGCCGCGTCGACTCCCGGGCGTACGGCGGCGACCCCCGGGCCTATGGCGGTGACCACCGGACGTATGGCGGCGATCCGGCGACCCGGGCCGACCCGGGGTGGTACGGCCAGGGCCCGAACGCCCCGGTGAGCGGGCCGGCGCACGACACGCCCGGCGGGATGCCGGTGAGCCCGCCGGTCCCGCCGTACGGGGCCGCGCCGCCCCCACCCCCGCCGCCCCCGCGCCGCCGGCTCCGGCTGGTCGCGGTGCTGTCCGTCGTGCTGATCGTCGTCCTGGCCGGCGTCGGGCTGGTCGTGGTCCGCCCCGGCCCGGTCGCCGGCTGGCTCGGTGGCGAAGCCGCGCCGAAGGCGAGCGCCCAGCCGTCCGAGCCCGACCCACCCGCCGTGCTCGCCGGCGCCGACGCCAACGCGCCGCTGCCGACCCCGGAGGGGGTACGTGCCGCGCTCGAGCCGCTGGTCCGCGCCGCCGCGCTCGGCGACCG
Source organism: Micromonospora sp. NPDC007271 (assembly GCF_040634005.1). Classification (NCBI taxonomy): domain Bacteria; kingdom Bacillati; phylum Actinomycetota; class Actinomycetes; order Micromonosporales; family Micromonosporaceae; genus Micromonospora; species Micromonospora sp. NPDC007271. The sequence continues at coordinate 22,571 of NZ_JBEYER010000043.1, read as the reverse complement.
GGTGAACGTGTCGGTGGCCGACGTGGCCACCGGCCAGGAGCTGTACGGCCGTGGGCAGGACGATCCCACCGTCCCCGCCTCGGTGACCAAGCTGGCGACCGGGGTGGCCGCGCTGGCCGCCCGGGGGCCGGCGTATCGCATCCCCACCCGGGCGGTGGCCGGCGCGGCCCCCGGCGAGGTGGTCCTCGTCGGCGGCGGCGATCCGTCCCTCGCCGTGGACAAGAACGGCTTCTACCCGGGCGCGGCCCGGCTCGACGACCTGGCCGGCCAGGTGCGCAAGGCGCTCGGCGGCACCGCACCGACGAAGGTCACCGTCGACTCGTCCCTGTTCTCCGGCCCGGTGTACGAGCCCGGCTGGGACGACGACATCCCGACCGGCGGGTTCGGCGCGCCGATCACGGCGCTGACGACCGACGCCGCGCGAAAGGATCCGGAGCGGGCCCGGAAGAACTTCGACGAGGCTCACGGCGCGGCCGAGCGGGTGCCGCAGCCGGACCTCACCGCTGGCCGGCAGTTCGCGAAGCTGCTCGGGCTCTCCGGCGACGCCGCTGAGGTGAAGCGGGGCAGCGCGCCCGCCGCCTCCGGCGCCTCGGCCGGGGCGCCCGGCACGGAGCTGGGCAAGGTCGAGTCACTGCCGATGATCCGGCTGGTCGACATCATGATCAGCGACAGCGACAACGTCGTCGCCGAGTACCTGGCCCGGCAGGTGGCGCTGACCAAGGGCAAGCCGGCCTCGTTCGTCGGCGGCGCGGCCGCCACCGACCAGGTGCTGGGCGAGCTGGGCCTGCCGGCCGACGAGATCAGCCTGGCCGACGGCAGTGGGCTGTCCCGGACCAACCGGATCAGCCCGTCCCTGCTCACCGACCTGATCACCCTCGCTGGCAACGGCAGTCACCCGGAGCTGGCGGCGATCTTCGGCGGTCTGCCGGTCGGCGGCTGGTCCGGCACCCTGGACAGCCGCTACCAGAAGGCGGCGACGAAGGCCGGGGCCGGCGTGGTCCGGGCCAAGACCGGCACGCTGACCGGGGTCAACGCGATCGCCGGGCTGGTCACCACCGCCGACGGCCGGCTGCTCACCTTCGCCGTGCTGACCGACCGGACGACCGGCGGCCTCGACGAGACCCGGGAGGCTCTCGACCGGATCAGCTCCGCCCTGGCCGGCTGCGGCTGCCGCTGATCCGCATCCGGCGTTCGTCGCCCGGGTCGGGACCGAGGTCCCGACCCGGGCGAGCGGCATCGATCGCCCGCCGCGAGCCGGGGTGGGGGTGTCGCGGCGCGGGTACGGTGGGTTCATGGCGCAGTTCGTGGACTGGGATCTGGCCGCCGCCACCGCGGGGGCGCTGGGCAAGTCGGGCCCCCGCGTGTCGTACGCCGAGGCCACCGACGTGGTCGGTGAGCTGCGCCGGCTGACCGAGGAGGCGGCCGGGCACGTCGCGGACTACACCGGCCTGCGCGCCCAGGTCACCCATCCCCCGGTACGCGTGGTCGACCGCCGGGACTGGGCGGCCGCCAACATCGACGGGCTGCGCGAGGTGATCGGCCCGCTGGTGAACCGCCTCTCCGGCGACAAGCGCCCCGGGCCGCTGACCGAGGCGATCGGCTCCCGCCTCACCGGGGTGCAGGCCGGCACGGTCCTGGCGTACCTCTCCGGCCGGGTGCTCGGCCAGTACGAGGTCTTCGCCGGCGACCCCGGCCAACTGCTGCTGGTCGCGCCGAACATCGTCGAGGTGGAGCGGAAGCTGCAGGCCGACCCCCGGGACTTCCGGCTCTGGGTGTGCCTGCACGAGGTGACCCACCGGACCCAGTTCACCGCCGTGCCGTGGATGCGGGCGTACTTCCTCAGCGAGGTGCAGGCGTTCGTGGACGCGGCGCAGGGCGGCGAGCACCTGCTGGAGCGGCTGCGGCGAGGTGTCGCCACCCTGGCCGACGCGGTGAAGGACCCGGACAGCCGGGCCAGCGTGCTGGACCTCGTGCAGACCCCGGCGCAGCGGGCCGTGCTCGACCGGCTGACCGCCCTGATGACCCTGTTGGAGGGGCACGCCGAGTTCGTGATGGACGGCGTCGGTCCCCAGGTGATCCCCAGCGTCGAGTCGATCCGGGCGACGTTCAACCGCCGCCGGGAGTCCGGCAACCCGCTGGAGAAGGCGATCCGTCGGCTGCTCGGCATCGAGGTCAAGATGCGCCAGTACGCCGAGGGGCGCAAGTTCGTGCACGGTGTGGTCGACCGGGTCGGCATGGCCGGCTTCAACAAGATCTTCGCTTCGCCGCTGACCCTGCCCCGACTCGACGAGCTGGGCGACCCGGACGCCTGGGTGGCCCGGGTGCACGGGGGGCCGGCCGGCACCGCCCCGGTGGTCGGCTGAGCCGCCCGCACCCGTGAGCGCGAGGAGTGAGCCGTCTTGCGAGCCCCGCAGTCGCGAACGAAGACGGGTACCCGTGAGCGCGAGGAGTGAGCCGGTCTTGCGAGCCCCGCAGTCGCGAACGAAGACGGGTACCCGTGAGCGCGAGGAGTG
>NZ_JBEYER010000043.1:0-19959 GCF_040634005.1 Micromonospora sp. NPDC007271 | reverse complement strand
GAGCCGGTCTTGCGAGCCCCGCAGTCGCGAACAGGAGCCGGGACCGCCGCGCTCGCGCCGCCGGTCGCCGCCATCCGGGTCGCCGTACGCCGGGCGTTGTCCGGGCTGCCCGGGGCCGGGCCGGTGCTGGTGGCCTGCTCCGGCGGCGCCGACTCGCTGGCGCTGGCCGCCGCGGCCGCCTTCGTCGCGCCCCGCCTCGGCCGGCGCGCCGGCCTGGTGACCGTCGACCACGGTCTGCAACCGGGCTCGGCCGAGCGGGCCGAGTCGGTTGCCGGCTGGGCGCGCGGGCAGGGACTGGATCCGGTCGAGGCGGTGCCCGTGCGGGTCGCTGGGCGTACCGGCGGCCCGGAGGCAGCCGCCCGGGAGGCCCGCTACGAGGCGCTGGTCGACGCCGCCCGCCGGCACGACGCCGCCGCCGTACTGCTCGGCCACACCCGCGACGACCAGGCCGAGACCGTGCTGCTCGCGCTCGCCCGGGGCGCCGGCCCGCGCGGCCTGGCCGGGATGCCGGAACGCCGTCAGCTGGCCGGGGTGACGCTGCTGCGCCCGCTGCTCGACGTCGCCCGGGAGGACACCCGCAAGGCGTGCGCCGCGCTCGGTCTGGCCCCCTGGGACGACCCGCACAACGTCGACCCGGCGTACGCCCGCTCCCGGGTCCGCGCCGACGCGCTGCCGGCCCTGGTCCGGGCGCTCGGGCCCGGGGTGGTGGACAACCTCGCCCGGACCGCCCGCCAGATCGCGGCCGACACCACCGCCCTCGACGAGCTGGCCGCCGCCGCGCTCGTCGAGGTGCGGGCCGCCGCGGGCGGGCTCGCCGTCGAGGCGCTGGCCGCGCTACCGGCCGCGGTACGCACCCGGGTGCTGCACGCCTGGGCCCGGGAGTTGGGCGCCTCGCCGGCCGCCCTGTCGCACCGGCACGTCGCCGCGCTGGACGCACTGGTCACCGACTGGCACGGCCAGGGTGCCGTACACCTGCCCGGCGGGCTGCCCGTGGTCCGCCGCGCCGGCCGGCTGACCGCCTGATCCATTCCAGTCCGGCGGCGGTGATCAGGCCTCGACGCGTTCGCGGAACGTGGTCCGGTAGGCGTGCGGGGTGGTGCCGACCCGGCGGGTGAAGTGATGCCGCAGCGCCGCCGCGTCGCCGAAGCCGGCCCGGTCGGCGACGTTCTCCACGCTCAGCGGGGTCTCTTCGAGCAGGCGCCGGGCCAGCAGCACCCGCTGGTTGACCAGCCAGTCGTGCGGGGTGGTGCCGGTCTCGGCGCGGAACCGCCGGGCGAAGGTACGCGGGGCCATCCCGGCCCGGACGGCCAGCTCGTCCACGGTCACCGCCCGGTCCAGGTGGCCCATCAGCCACGCCAGCACCGGCTCCAGGGTGGGCGCCTCCGGCGCCTTCGGGATCGGCGCCTCGACGTACTGGGACTGGCCACCGTCGCGGTGCGGCGGGACGACCATCCGCCGGGCCAGCCGGGTGGCCGTCGCCGACCCGTGCTCCTGGCGGACCAGGTGCAGGCAGGCGTCGATGCCGGCGGCGGTGCCCGCGCTGGTCAGCAGCCGCCCGTCGGACACGTAGAGCGAGTCGCAGCGCACCCGCGCCGCCGGGAACCGCCGTTGCAGCTCGTCGACGTGCCGCCAGTGGGTGGTGCAGTCCCGGCCGTCGAGCAGGCCCGCCTCGCCCAGCACGAAAGCGCCGGAGCAGACGCTGAACACCCAGGCGCCCCGGCCGGCGGCCCGGCGCAGGGCCGCCAGCACCGGCTCCGGGACGGGCGCCCCGGGGGTGTGTGCCGGCACGGCCACCAGGTCCGCCTCCTCCACCGGGGCCAGGTCGGCGTGCGGGGTGAGCAGGAAGCCGGAGCGGGTGCGGACCGGCCGGCCGTCCGCCGTGCAGACGTCGAAGCGGTAGCCGGGGAAACCGTCGGCCCTCCGGTCGGTACCGAAGACCTCGGCGAGGACGCCGAGTTCGAACGCGGCGACCTCGTCCAGCGCGATGACGGCGACGGAGCGGAGCATGTGACGAGGGTAACTCGATAGGTGGCAGAAAATCGACGGTCTCTGGCATTCCTGCCACTGTCCGGGTGGTGCGGTGGGGCGCAGACTGGGACATGTCCGGTGCGCACCGGTGGCGAAACCGACCTCAACCAGGCGAAAGTGAGCGCCGCCATGACTGCCCTGCTGCTCCTGCTCTTCCTGCTGCTCCTCGCCGTCGCGAGCGCCGTCGGGCTGACCGTCGACACCCGGGACTCGGCCGACTGGAAACAGACCGACGACGGCCGCCGTTGGTCGTCCCGTACCTGCTGAGGTGACTCGCACCTTCTGCCGCGAATATCCCGGCGGGACCGCGCCCAAAAGGGGCGGCCCCGCCGACGCAGGCCATCCGGCGTACGGCAGGCTAGGAGCATGGCTGACGGCTCCTGGTACGACGCCGACATCGACCACGTGATCATTTCCGAGGCGCAGATCCGTGAGAAGACCGCGGAACTGGCCAAGCAGGTCTCCGCGGACTACGCGCACGTCGAGGACGGACTGTTGCTCGTCTGCGTGCTGAAGGGCGCGGTCATGTTCATGGCCGACTTCGCCCGGGCGCTGGGCCGCCAGGGCCCGCCCGCCGAGCTGGAGTTCATGGCCGTCTCCTCGTACGGCCAGGGCACCACCTCGTCCGGGGTGGTCCGGATCCTCAAGGACCTGGACCGGGACATCGCCGGCCGGCACGTGGTGGTCGTCGAGGACATCGTCGACTCCGGCCTGACCCTCTCCTGGCTGCTGCGCTACCTGGAGTCCCGCTCCGCGGCCAGCGTCGAGGTGGTCGCCCTGTTCCGCAAGCCGGACGCGGTCAAGGTGCCCGTCCCGGTCAAGTACGTCGGCTTCGACATCCCGACCGAGTTCGTCGTCGGCTACGGCCTCGACTTCGGCGAGCGGTACCGTGAGCTGCCCTACGTCGGCGTACTCAAGCCCGAGGTGTACGCCCGGGCCTGAGGCCGGCCCGTCCGCACCGGTACCGTCAAGCGGACGTACAGCGGGCTTTCAGCCTTCCGGTCTACGGTAGAGGCCGGTGACGTGGAGGCACCCTCCACGCCCAGCCCCTCGAAGCGCTTGACCGTGCGTTCGGGTGGCCGGGTGAGGAGCTCTTCGCCACACCGGCCCAATCCCGGGTTCGCCGTACGCGTAAGTGCCGGGCTCGCAAGCTCACATCTGGCCCGAACGGTGTACCGTCGAATGACCGCGGCGCGGAAACTTTCGCGCCTCGGGGTCGGGGCCGGCCCGCACGGCGGCTGCGGCGCCGCCCGAGGCGGCGACACCATTAAGACGGTCAGGACGTCGATCAGGAGGATGCGGGCGTCTCGATGCCCGACGACAGTATGGAACGTACGCGTTTCTTCCGCCGACCGGTGGTCTGGATCATCCTGGTCATCCTCGGCGCCGTTGTGCTCAGTCAGCTCTTCACCGCTGGCCCCAGTTTCCACCGGGTAGACACGTCGGTGGCGCTGGACCAGCTCCATACCGCCAAGATCAATAAGGTCGTCTTCCAGGACAAGGAGCAGACGCTCCAGCTGGAACTCGCCCAGAAGACCAAGTTCGGCGACACCACGACCGACCGGATCGAGGCCCAGTTCCCGTACCAGGCGGGCAATGACGTCTGGAAGCAGGTGCTGGACGCCAAGGCCGCCGACCGGATCACCGGCCCGGCCGACGCCAAGGTCTCGTCGGACAGCATCTGGGTCAGCCTGCTGGTCAACCTGCTCCCCATCGTGCTGCTCGTGCTCCTGCTGCTGTTCTTCATGTCGCAGATGCAGGGCGGCGGCTCCCGGGTGCTCAACTTTGGCAAGTCCAAGGCCAAGATGATCACCAAGGACACGCCGAAGACCACCTTCGCGGACGTGGCCGGGGCGGACGAGGCCGTCGAGGAACTGCACGAGATCAAGGACTTCCTGCAGAACCCGGCGAAGTACCAGGCCCTGGGCGCCAAGATCCCCAAGGGTGTGCTGCTCTTCGGCCCGCCCGGTACCGGTAAGACCCTGCTCGCCAGGGCGGTCGCCGGTGAGGCCGGGGTGCCCTTCTACTCCATCTCCGGCTCGGACTTCGTGGAGATGTTCGTCGGTGTCGGCGCCAGCCGGGTCCGCGACCTCTTCGAGCAGGCCAAGTCGAACGCGCCGGCGATCGTCTTCGTCGACGAGATCGACGCCGTCGGCCGGCACCGTGGCGCCGGCATGGGCGGCGGCCACGACGAGCGGGAGCAGACCCTCAACCAGCTCCTCGTCGAGATGGACGGCTTCGACACCAAGGGCGGCGTCATCCTGATCGCCGCCACCAACCGGCCGGACATCCTCGACCCGGCGCTGCTGCGCCCGGGCCGCTTCGACCGGCAGATCCCGGTCGACGCCCCCGACATGGAGGGCCGCAAGGCGATCCTGCGGGTGCACGCCAAGGGCAAGCCGTTCACGCCCGACGTCGACCTCGACTCGGTCGCCCGGCGTACCCCCGGCTTCAGCGGCGCCGACCTGGCCAACGTCATCAACGAGGCCGCGCTGCTCACCGCCCGCAAGGACCAGCGGGCGATCACCAACGACTCCCTGGAGGAGTCGATCGACCGGGTGATCGCCGGCCCGCAGCGCCGGACCCGGGTGATGAGCGACCAGGAGAAGAAGATCACCGCGTACCACGAGGGTGGGCACGCGCTGGTCGCCTGGGCGCTGCCGCACGCCGCGCCGGTGCACAAGGTGACGATCCTGTCCCGGGGTCGGTCGCTGGGCCACACCCTGGTCCTGCCGACCGAGGACAAGTACACCCAGACCCGGGCCGAGATGATCGACACCCTGGCGTACGCGCTGGGCGGCCGGGCCGCCGAGGAGCTGGTCTTCCACGAGCCCACCACCGGCGCCGGCAACGACATCGAGAAGGCCACCCAGCTGGCCCGCGCGATGATCACCCAGTACGGCATGAGCTCCAAGCTCGGTGCGATCAAGTACGGCACCACCGGCGACGAGCCGTTCCTCGGCCGCAGCATGGGCCACGAGCGGGACTACTCGGACGCGGTGGCCGCCGAGATCGACGGCGAGATGCGTGCGCTGATCGAGCTGGCCCACGACGAGGCCTGGGAGATCCTGGTGGAATACCGGGACGTCCTGGACAACATCGTGCTCGAGCTGATGGAGAAGGAGACCCTCTCCACCGCCGACATGGCCCGGATCTGCGCGCGGGTGGCGAAGCGCCCGCCGATGGCCCCGTACCACGGCTTCGGCAAGCGCCAGCCCTCCACCGAGCCGCCGGTGCTCACCCCGGCCGAGAAGGACGCCCTGAAGGCGCAGGCCCAGGCCGACGGTGCCGCGGTCGGTGGCTCCTCGAACAACTCGGACGGTACGCACTGAACACGGACGCCGCGGCCAGCCCCGACCAGGGGCTGGCCGCCTCGTCGACCGAGCCCGACGGTGACGAGGCCCTCGACTACGTCGCCGCGCGCCTGATCAGCGGCAAGCTCACGGGCCGCCCGGTCGAGGAGACCATGGACCTGGCCCGGATCGAGAAGGCCGTCCGGGAGATCCTCATCGCGGTCGGGGAGGACCCGGACCGGGACGGCCTCCAGCAGACGCCGGCCCGGGTCGCCCGCGCGTACGCCGAGCTCTTCGCCGGCCTGCGGGTGGATCCGGCACAGGTGCTCAGCACCACCTTCGAGGCCAACCACGAGGAGCTGGTGCTCGTCCGGGACATCGATGTGATGAGCCTCTGCGAGCACCACCTGCTCCCGTTCCGGGGCAGCGCCCACATCGGCTACATCCCGGGGCCGGACGGCCGGATCACCGGACTGTCCAAGCTGGCCCGGCTGGTCGAGGTCTTCGCCCGCCGCCCCCAGGTGCAGGAGCGGCTCACCTCGCAGATCGCCGACCTGCTGATGAGCAAGCTGGCCCCGCGCGGCGTCGTGGTGGTGCTCGAATGCGAGCACATGTGCATGGCGATGCGCGGCATCCAGAAGTCCGGCGCCAAGACGATCACCTCGGCGGTGCGGGGCACCCTCCAGCGGGACGCCAAGTCCCGCGCCGAGGCGATGGCCCTCATCATCCCCCGCTGAAGCGCAAGGAAGGGCACCTTCTCAACGCCTCCGTAGAGAAGGGCTCCCTTCTCACACCGCCTTGGGCGGGTGCGGCAACCGGTCCGGCGACAGAGTCAGCCGACCAGCACCGCCAGGAGGATCCCGGCGGTGGCCAGCACCGCCGGGACCAGGCACACCAGCGCGCCGAACCGGGGCGTCCGGTCCACCCGGTCCGTCGGGCGGGGCCGGAACAGCCGTCCCACCGCGAGCCAACCCGCCATGAACGCGACCGCCGGCATCGGCAGCCCCACCACCAGCGCCGCGATGCTCGCCGGACCGGTGCCGGTGGCGAGGAAGAGCACCAGCTGGACCAGTGGGACCACCAGCGCCAGCGGCCCGTACACCAGCAGGTTGCGGGGGCGCGCCGGCCAACGCGCCAGCCGGGGCAGGCCCCGCGCGGTCAGTGTGTCGTCGGCGCTGTCCGCCCAGCCCCGGGCCGTCCGCAGGCAGGCCAGCACCGCCGCCGGACCGCCCGCCATCGACCGGGCCGCCTCGGTGACCTCCGGCGGCGTCGGCACCAGCGAGATCGCCGGTACGCCCTGCTCGCGTAGCTGCGACTGCTGCGCGGCCAGCCGCTCCCGTACCGCGGTCAGCTCCTCCCGGGCCGCCGCCACCGACCGGGCCTGCTCGCCGGCGGCGGTCGCCGCGGCCCGGCGTACCCCGTCGAGCTGCCGGGCGGCGACGACATAGTCCGCCCACGCCGCCTCGACCGGGTCGACCTCGGCCGCCGGGCCGCCGGACCGGGGCGCGGGGACCGCCGTACCGGTCTCGCTCACGCCGGCTCCTCCCCGAACGGCACCAGGACCGTCCCCTGCTCACCGGGGCCGTCCCAGAGCACGGCCCGCCCCGGCCGGGGCCGCCACAGCACCGGCCGGTCGAAGAGCTGCTCCAGTCGGCCGCCCGGCACGTCGGTCGCGACCACGGCGGTCAACTTGTCCACCTCGCCCTCCGGGCCCAGCAGCCCCACCAGCGGTGTCACCGAGCGCCACCAGCCGAGCAGGTGCCGCCCGGCGGGTGGCCCCTCCAGCAGCAGCGCCCGCAGCAGGTCGGCTGGCAACTCGGACGCGTCCGGCACGTCCAGCCCGAACACCACCAGGTACCCCGGCTCGCCGGCCTCCAGCGCGGCCCGCAGGCCGGCCACGTCGACGGTCGCCACCCCGTGCCGCTCGGCCAGTTCAGCAGCGAGAGCCGTGGCCGCCTCGGCCGATCCGTTCGCCAGCGGGGCCAGCACGAACCGCGCCGAGCCGTGGTGCGCGGCCACACTCCGGACGGCCGTGACCAGCAGCCGCTCGGCCTCCTCGTCCCGGCCCAGCACGGCCAGGTTCCGGCCCGCGGCCGGCCCGAGGGGTACGGCCGCCGTGGACCGGCGTACGTCCACCGCCCGCCCGAGCAGCGCCGCCGGGGCGTGCGCCCGACCCGCCAGGGCGGCCCGGTAACGCGGGTCGTTGGCGAGCAACGGGCGCGCATACCCGGCGAAGACCACCGGCGGCGTGGCGCCCTCCGGGCGGGCCGACCACAGCCGCTGCCGCAGCGTGTCGAGGACGTCCGGGGCCGCGTGCGGGTCCGGGAAGCGGATCATCCGCTCGTGGCCCCGGGTCGCGCCGCGCGGCCCGCCCAGCCCGCCCGCGGTGTTCACCACCGCGCTGCCCACCGGCAGGCCCGCGGCCGCGTCGTTCGTCGGCTCCAGCACGGCCGCCCCGCCGGGCAGCGCCACCCGGACCGGGAACTGGCCGAGCAGCGGGTCGCGGGGGCCGCCGATGCCCAGGTCGCCCTCGCCGGCCAGGACCAGGTGGATCCCGTACGCCCGCGCGGCTCTTGCCAGCGCCTCCAGCCGGACCAGGAAGTCCGTGGCCAACCGGTCCCGTTCCCGCAGCAGCAGCGGGAAGCCGTCGATCACGCAGACGATCCGGGGCAGCGACTGGTGCTGGCGCAGCTCCGCGTAGCGCTGCCCGCCGGCCCGCCGGCCCGAGTCCTCCCGGCGGCGCAGCTCCGCCTCCAGCACGTGGAGCAGGTCCAGAACGTACTCCCGGTCGGCGGCCATCCCGGCGGCCCGGACCTGCGGCACCCAGGACCGGTCCCGCTCGGTCTGGAGGAACTCCACGAAGGACTCACCCTCGCCGAGGTCGGCCAGATAGAGGGCCAGCTCTTCGGGGCCGTACCGGGCGGCCAGGCCGAACAGCACGTTGGTGAGGAACGCCGACCGGCCCGCCTGGGAGCGACCGCTGACCAGCCAGTGGGGGGTCAGCTCGGTGAAACCGAGGCTGACCGGCCGGCCGGCCGCGTCACCGACCGTCGTGGCGAGCCCGTCGGCGGAGTTTGACGTCCACCGGTCGCTATCGGGCAGCAGATCGGTCAGGGTGAGCCGGGAGCCGTCCTCGATCTGCCGGGCCAGCCGGCGGCAGACCTCAGTGACCACGTCCTGCGGCGGGTCCTCCTCGATGAAGACCGGCGAGTTCAGGCCGCCGGGCGGCTCGGCGCCGGGGCTGCTCAACCCCATGCCAGGCGGATCGCCCACCAGCGCGTAGGCCGTGCGGACCGTCAGCGGGGTCGCCTGGGGCAGCGGTGCGCCGGCTGGCCAGCCGGCCACCACCAGGTGCAGACCCGCGCGGTGGCCCTGGGTTGCCAGCTCCTCGACCCGGGCGAGGTCGGACGGGGCGGTGCCGTCGGGCAGGGCCGCCACCATCAGCAGCAGCGTACGGTCGACGGCTCCAGGTCGCTGCGCGGCGTCAGACGCGCCGACCTGGAGCCGTCGCAGCCCGCGTTGCCGGGCCGTGCCGGCCGCCACCCACTGCTCGGCCTCGGCCAGGACCGCCCGGAGCCCGGCCAGGTCGGTGGCGGGCGGCGGCAGCAGCCCCGCGTCGGCGAGCGCGGCGAAGTCGAGGAACGTACCCCCGCCCCCGGTGCCGTCCACGGCGCGGGCCAGCAGGCCGCCGGCCGGGGTGGCGGCGAGCAGCCGGAGCAGGAGGGCTCGGAGCAGCCCGGCCACCCGCGGATCGCGGGCGTCGATGTCGATGCTCAGGTGTCCACTGCCGAACAGCGGCACCAGAGCCGGGAACCGGGCGTCGTCCAACGGTGCCGCGGTGCCCACCCGGACCACCGGAGGTGGGCCGTCCCCGGGCGGGGTGGCCGGGGCCAGCGTCTCCAGCGGGGCGCCGGCCCAGCCCGGCGCGGCGAGCGCCGCCGCCGTCCGGAGCCGCTCCGCCAGCTCGTACTGTCGATGGTGGTCGGCCGGGGCGGGTCGGATCTCGTCGAGGATGCCGGCAGCCGCGGTCGCGGTGGCCTCAGCCTTCCGGTGCAGCGCAGCGGCCCGGCCGGCTCGCGCCTTCGGACTCGCCACCGCGTCCACCTCACTTCCCGAGGCCGACATCTCCTCCCCGAGCTGTGACGGTATCCCAGCCGGCGTCCCTCCCCCGGGATGTCGGTCGGCGCTGCGCCGCTCTTTGCGCCGGTCTCCGCGCCGCTCTCTGCGTCGGCGTGACCAGGCTCACCGTGGCCGCAGACCAGCCGGCTGCCGGGTCCGATGTCGGCCGGCCAGGGCGTGCCGCGCCCAACCGCCCGGCGGTTCGCCACGATCCGGGGATCTGGGGCATTGGGTACGCGAGGCGCAGCCGATAGCCTCAGGAGGTGGAATCAGTGCAGCCCCCCGCCGGTTCCCAGGTCTCCCGGGTACCGGCGCAGCGGACCCCGCCCGAGCAGTTGGCGCCCCCCGCGCCAGCTCCGGCGCCGGACCGTCCGCGCCGGCCGCTGCGTACCGTCCTCACGGTCGTCGCCGGGCTGCTGGCGCTGCTCTGCGCCGGCGGTGCCGTCGTCGGTTTCGTGCTGTACGACCGCGCCACCGCCCCCGACCGCAGCGCCCCCGACGTCGTGGTGGACAACTACCTTCGTGCGTTCCTGGTCGACCGCAACGACACAAAGGCACAGGAGTTCACCTGCCAAGATCGGGTTTACCTCGGCGGCCTTCGATCATTCCGCGATGAGCTTCTGGCGCGTGAGAAGAGGTTTGCTACGACGATCTCGGTTAGCTGGGGTGCTCTGAGCGCGCAGCAGACGGGTGATCGCGCGGTCGTCACCGTGGACCTCATCATTTCGGCGTTTGTCGACGGCATTTCGCAGAGCGATCGGCAGGCCTGGCAGTTCGAAACCCGACACGGCGATGGTTGGCGGGTCTGTGGGGGGCAACGGGCCGACTGAGCCCGCTTACTCGAGCCACAGCAGGTGGACCGGGACCTCCAGGGTGGTGGGTGGCTGGCCGTGCCATGCCCAGCGGTACCACTCCAACTCCGGGGCCACCCGGACGCAGATGTCCCCGTCCGCACTGGAGTAGGTCTCGGTCACCGCGCGAAGGTCGCGCTGCTCGGCCGTTCCCGCCACCCGCACCACGCGTCGGCCAGCCACCGAGTCCGCCTCGAAGACCGGGGTCGGCGCGCGATGGCTGGGCTCGTCGAGGGAGACGAGCCGGATCCCCGACTCCGTGGGGCGGCCGGACGGCCGGCGTTCACCGACCATCTCCACCCAGACCCGCTCCACCGGCACCAGTGGCGCGAAGACCTCCACCTGCTCGGACTCTGCGCGGTACCACTCGTGCTCCGGGATGACCGGCACGTACGTCCGGCTGCCCTGTACCACCCGCTCGTCGGCGCGTAGGTCACCGCGCCAACCGAGACCGGGCAGACCGACCAGCACCCGCCGGCCGCGCAGCTCGATTCCGCTGGTGGCAGGCACGATCTCGACGGGCCGCGGTGGCAGCGGTGCCCAGTCGGGCTGGTCCGCGAAGGGATCGGGTAGCGGGCTGCTCATGAGTCAGGGCCTCACGCGGTGCCGTCCAGTGGTGCGCCGCGCTCCCGCATGAACGGCACCGGGTTGATCGCGCCGCGGCTCGACCGGTCGGCGTCCACGTGCACCTCGAAGTGCAGGTGCGGGCCCGAGGAGTTCCCGCTGCTACCGGAGAGGCCGATCTCCTGTCCGGCCTCCACCGACTGCCCCGGCACCACGTGTGGGCGCCTGACCATGTGGCAGTAGCGGGTGATGTATCCGCCGGCGTGCAGGATGTCCACGAACCAGCCGCAACCACCCTTGCCCGGCCAGCCGTCCCGGTCGCAGTCCCGCCGGCCGGAGTGGTCGGGATCGCAACGGGCGACCAGCACCCGACCGGCGGACGCCGCGTGGATCGGCGTCTCCTTGTCCGCAGCGATGTCGACGCCGTTGTGTCGGGGGCGCTCGGCGGTGCGGAAGCCGGAGCCGACGCCACCAGCGATCGGGGCGGTCCAGCCCGACGCGGCGATCCGGGTACCGGCTGCGGCATCGCACACCGCCTTGCCGGCGATCTCCACGGTGCGGGCGGCGCCAGCGGCCAGCGCGTCCACGATCCGCCCGGCCAGGTCCTCGTGCTTGGCGTACGCGTCGGGAAAGGCGCTGACCTGAACCCGCTGTGCCACCACGGTCAGCGGCCGCCGCTGCCAGTTCGGCACCTTGAGCATCTTCTCGTAGAACTTCCGCGCGGCGTACGAGGGAGTCATCCGCTGCTGGACACTGCCCCAGCCGGGCCGCTGCTGGAACAGGCCGAGCGAGTCGTGGTCCGATCCGACGCCCTCGTGCGGCAGCGCCAGCGAGGCCGGCACGGTGCTGTTGGCGAGGTTGCGCAGCGCGGACTCCTGCATTGCGGTGGCCAGCGCGATCACCCAGCCGCGAGCGGGCACGTTCATGTCCTGGCCGACCTTGATGATGACGGCCGCGTTGCGCAGCTGGCCGTCGCCGTACTCGGGGAAGCGCGGCATGTCCCCCGTGAGATCGACCTGGTAGGAGGGGTCGCAGGCCAGGGCGGCGGTCAGCTTGCCCTTCTCGTCGCCGCCCAGCTCGGTGAGGAGGAACGCACCGGCGCCACCGACGCAGCAGAGCAGGGTGAGCACCGTGGCCACCGCGGCGGCCAGGACGCCGAGCCGCAGCCTCCGCCGGCCGGGCACCATGCCCGCCGCGGCGCTCACTGCCGCTCCCAGTCGATTGCGTCCACCAGCCAGCGGCCGTCCGAGGCCACCAGTTCGAGCCGGAGCTGGCCGTTGTCGAGCGGGATCCGTGCCTCCACGAAGGACTCCGTCCGGGCCCGGAGGGTCACCTGACCGGTCACTTTCCGGGCGGGCACGCTCTCCGGGTCCGCGCCGGCCAACTTCTCGGTCAGCGCGGGCGTGGAGAGCGGCCGCAGCGTGCCCTGCCACTTGTCTGCGCTGCTGCCCGGGCCGGTCAGCCAGGCGGTGGCGAAGCGGTCGGCGGCCTGTTCGGGGCTCAGCTCGCCCGGGAACATCTTCGGGGTAGGTGCCCTCGGGGTCGACAGCACCCCGTCGTCACCGGCCTCCGGGTCGACGGTGCTGATCGGCTCCCGTGGCCGGTTGCTCAGCCCGGCAGCCGGGTCGATCGGCCCGGACACCAGGCGGGCCGCGCCGATCACGCCGAACACCAGGGCGGCGATCACGAGCGCGATGCCGAGCCGCGACCGCAGCACCCGGGTGAAGAGGAACTCCAACGCCCGACGCATCGGCCTCACCGCGCCTCGGAGCGCACCCGCGGAGCCGGCTTGGCGGGTGCCCGGTCGGCCGAGTCCGGCCGGTAGATGGCGAAGGAAGGCGCCTCCTCCGGCACGTCGGGTTCCGTCCAGCTCGCCGGTTGGCGGCGTGGGCGTGGCGCTGCCCGCCCGCCCGGCCGTTCGGGCGCGGGGGCCTCGGCGGCCCGTTCCCGCCCGTCCGGCCGCTCCCGTTCGGTGACCGTGGCGGTGTGCGACGGATCCTCATGCCGCGCCTCCGGCCGGAGGCTGCTCTGCTCGAGCGTGACCCCGCGCCGCCGGCCGACCGCCGGCTCGGCGGTGCCGCCGGGCTCGGCCACGTCCAGCCGGGCCGCGACTCGCATGTCGCGGAAGAAGCGGCGGTGCCAGGAACCGGCCGAGCTGATCGCCTCGCTGCTGTCCTTGCCGCCGAGTTGGGTGATCCGCCGGTACGGGCGGAGCAGCAGCCAGCCCACCACGCCGCAGAGCCAGACGAGGACCACCTGCAGCCAGCCGGGCAGCGTCGGGGTGTTCATGATGAGATCGACCGCGAACAGGTAGATGGCCGCGCCGGTGCCGAAGATGGCGACGTTGAAGACCGCCGCCACCACCGCGTTCGCCAGCCGGCGAAGGCCGGCGCTCGCCGGGCGCAGCAGACCGACCGTGCCGAGGATCGGTGCGGCGATCACCGCCCACCGGAAGATCAGGAAGCCGAGCAGCACCAGCAGCGAGGCGGTCAGGTCGAACATCGCGAAGAGCAGCGAGGCCAGCACCGCGATGAAACCGGCACCGATCCGGTCCATGTCCCGGACACCCTGGAGGTACTCGTACGCCTCCGGGTCCTCCGTCTTGATCTGCTCGGCGACCTTCGCCCACTGCTGCTGCTTGGCCTTGATTGTGGCGTCGCGCGTCGCTGGGTTCTGGCGGAGCTTCTCCGCCTCCTCCCAGGTGAGCGACTTGGCGTCGTAGAGGGCCGGGCCGTACTTCCTGGCGGTCTCGCTGTCGGCCGAGCCGAGCACGCCTCGCAGCCAGTTCCGGTACAGCATGGTTTCCGTGGCGGTGTCGCTGGCCCGAACGGCGGGGGGCCGCTTGTCGACGCAGGCGTCCGGGTTCGGTAGCGCACACTTGTCCGCAGGGATGTCCTTGGACGCCGGGCCGACCGCGTCGTGTACCACGCCGAGGGTGCTGATCAGGGTGTTGTCGGCGATGTTCGCCGACTTCACCGGCCAGGCCGCCAGGGCGGTCACCGCCACCATCACCAGCAGGGCCCAACCGGCCGTGGTCATGGCGTTGCTCATGTCCGACTGGCGTGAGCGCCACATGAGGTAGAGGCCGACCACACAGAGGGTGATGATGCCGAAGACGCTGAACACCTTCTGGTAGACGGCCTTGGTGGCCTGCTCCACCAACGGGTCTGCCCAGGCCCACATCGACCGCGGGTCCCAGGCCCGCTCCCGCAGCGCGTTCGATGCCCCGATCACCGCGTTGGCGAACATGAACTCGCCGTTCGCGACCATGGTCGTGAAGCGGTAGTCCGGGTGGAGCACCGACGACGCGCAGCCGCCGTCGACGTCGTACGTCGTGTAGCTGTACCCGGCGTAGCCGTAGTCGCTGTAGAGCCCCTTGGGCCCGGGGAGCTTGGCGGAGTCGGGGCGGGAGGCGAACCAGCCGGCCAGACCCGAGTCGGGCGCGCCGGGCACCGGCGCGTTGCGGCACTCGACCTGGTCCTGGCTGACCTCCTTCAGCTTGGCGACGCAGGCGCGGAAGTCGACCTGCCACTCCTTGGTGCTGCAGAGTTCGGCCCGGGCCTGGGCGGCCGGTGTGGTGGCGTACGCGGGTGCCGCCCCGACCACCGGCCAGGCGATGGTGGCCACGGCGAGTACGCCGAGCGCGAGGAGGAGCGCCGCGATCCGTGCCCGGGCCCTCGCCATGTCACGCCTCCAGATCAGCCAGGACGGTCGGCAGTGCCCCGGCCGCCTGGGCGACCGCGGCGGGGGTGGTGTCCAGGTGTTCCAGCAGCCCGTCGACGTACGACACGTCGACCCGGACCTTCTGCACCCGCCCGTCGACGTCCCGCATCACGAACTCGCGGAAGCCGAGCCGGGTGGCGGAACCGGAGTCCGCCTGGGACAGCGACGCCAGGGTGGCCTCGTAGCCGTCGTTGACCGGCACCCGGAGCAGGCGCAGCGCCTCGGAGGCGATCTCGTTGTCCTCGGCGATCCGGCCGACGAACACGGTGGAGACCAGGTTCTGCACGTCGAGGCCGAGGATGTCCTTCGGGTTCTGCGAGGCGACCAGGGCGGCGAGGTTCCACTTGCGGGAGTCGCGGGCGAGGCGGACCAGGAACGACCGCCCGGAACGCCAGCCCTCCATGAAGTGCGCCTCGTCCAGCCCGACCAGCTTGCGGGAGGACATCGAGCCGCCGTAGCAGCGCCGGACGGCGAGCCGGTGCGCGGTGTGCAGCATCGGCAGGGCGAGCGCCTCCTCGGCCGACCAGTACTCGCGCTCGATCTTGAGGTCGGGCAGCCGGAGCCCGGCCATGGTGATCACGGTGAGCGCGGCGTCGGCGCCGAGCAGGTTCTCCGGCGGTCGGCCGAAGAAGAGCATGGCCAGCGGCATCTCGGCCGTGTCCAGCAGGAGGTTGGCCAGTTCCCGGCCGGCGTCGTCGTCCAGCCCCTGCAGGCAGGCGACGACGTCGTCCAGGGTGGACGTCTCCTCGGCCGGCACCTGGCGTACGGCGTGCCGGAACAGGGTGGCGGTGGAGGCCTCCCGGGCCACCTGCGGCGGCACCAGCATCATGCAGATGTCCTGCACCAGCATGCGGCGTTCGGCACGGGCGTTGGAAATCGCGATCTCGAACTCCCGGTCGCCCGCCGCCCCCTCGCTGAACTCGCTGCGCAATGGCGTCGGGATCAGCGCGTACGGGGCGAGGGTGCCCTGCTCGGAGCCGGTCAGGTTGAGCACCCGCGAGTACGGCGCCAGCTCCGGCATCGCACAGAGCCGGGCCAGCGGGCCGGACGGGTCGAGCAGGGTCACCTGGACGCCGCGCCGGGCGGCCAGGTAGCCGAGCGCGCCGAGCAGGGTGGACTTGCCACCGCCCGGCTCGGCGACGAAGACCGCGAGGCCGGAGCGCTCGCGTACCTCCATGGGGAAGTGCAGGTCGAGAAAGACCGGCCGGCGGCAGGTGCCGGCCGTGCGGCCGATCAGGTCGCCGCGGCGGTCGCCGACCGTGGAGGCGGCCTGCGGCAAGGCCGCGGCGAGCAGGTTGACCGGCATCCGCCGGACGTAGCCGGTGTTGGCGATCGGCTCGCCGGGGATGAATTCGCGGGCCAGCCAGTCCTGGTTCTTCGGGTGCTGTAGCGAGATTCGCAGCTCCCGGGAGTAGAGCTGGATGAGCCGGCGGGCCCGCTCCAGGCACTCCTCGCGGGTCCGCCCGCCGACCGCGATCCGGTGCCAGCCGTGCGCGCGGGCCGAGTCGACCGGCAGGCCGGTGGTCATCTCGTCGCCGATCACCAGCGCCCGCTTGGCGAGCCGTTCCAGCTCCGGCGGCGCGTCGATGCCGTGCTCGGCGTAGTCGAGCTGCTGGGAGCGGATCATCCGGAGCCGGTGCTCCAGGTTCCGGAAGGAGTCGCCGGAGCCGAGGATGTCCACCCGGGTGGACAACTCCATCGGCCACGGCAGCCGCTCATGGAAGTGCAGCCAGGGCTCGTGCCGCTCGGGGATCTCCAGGGGCTCCATCCGGCCGACCGCGAGGACGGCCACGTGCCGCTCCTCGCCGGTCATCCGGTTGACCAGCTTCACCGTGGAGCCGTACGGGGTGCGGTAGCGCTCCACCTGCTCGGTGAGGGCGAGCAGGTCCCCCCGCTCCCACCGCCCGTTGGTGACCGGGGAGAGGGCGCCGGGCGGCGCCATGCAGAGCGCGACCGAGCGGTAGAGCAGCCACTCGAGTTCCTGCGCGGTCACCCGGCGTCCACGCATGCCGAACGCGCCGAGCACCTCGTCGAACTGCTCGACGGTGCGCCCCAGCTTGCGGCGCTCGCCGTCGGCGGTGCCCCGGCCGAAGGCGCGCAGCAGCCGCTCGGTGAGCGAGTCGCCCAGCGACCGGCGAGCGAAGGTGACGCCGAGGTACGTCTGCCCCTCGGCGTGGTTGACCGCCATCAGGTGCCGTTGCGCGGCGACCAGGTGGTCGGCCCAGCCGGGCGTACCGGGCACGTCGGGCAGCGGCGACGCGGTGTGCGCGTCGATGGTGCGGGCCCACTCGTCGGCCGGGAAGGGTCGGGTGGTGCGGCGCAGGTGAAGCCGGAAGCCGGCCAGGCCGGCGTACTGCTCCGAGATCGCCGAGAGCAGCGCCTCCCGCTCGGCGTCGGGGCGGAACGCCCAGCGCACCTCGGGCAGCCAGTACCAGGCGGTGACCGTGTTCGGGGTGAAGGTGAGGTGGCCGGCGATCTCGGTGATCGCCAGCTCCACCGACGGGTCGCGGTCCCCGAACTTGATCTTCGGGGGACGGACGCGGACCGGTTTCACCGGCTTCCCGCTGCGTTCCGCGGACCGCTGCCGGGGCGGGGCCACCTCGCGGGTGGCGTTGGTGGCGACCTCGCGGCCGTTCGGCCGGACCGCCTCCGCCGTGCGCCGGTCGGCCCGGCGGGCCGGGCGCTCGACGGTGGGCTCCGGGTCGGTCAGCTCGGGCTCGGCCGTGGGCCGCAGTGCGGGGAGCCGCTCGCCGGGCTGGTGCGGCACCCGGGCACGGGGTGCGGGCGCCGGATCGAGGGCGGCCGTCCGCCCGGCGGGCCGGTCCGGCGGCTCGGCATCGTGGGTGTGCTCGGGGACCTCGCGGCCCCGGCCCACCGGTCGGACGCCCGGGGCGGTCTCCCGCGGCCGGGCGGTGACCGGCTCGTCGGGCGGCGCGTCACGGCCGGCGGACGTGACCGGCGCCGCCGGGGCGGCGGGCTGGTGCGGGATCGCCGGCGCCTCCCGCCCGAGGCCTCGGCGGGGCGGCGCCACCACCGGGGCCGGCTCCGCCGGGGCCGGTGCCGCGGGACGGGTGGCCGGACGCCGTACGCCGGGCTGCGCGCCGCCGAAGAGGTCGAGGAACGGCGAGTCGATGTCGCTGTTGTCGACCACCGCCGGCGCCCGCTGCTCGTGCCCGGAGGCGCGCGGCGTCACCGGCCGGGGCGGCTGGAAGACCCCGACCCGGCCGTGCCCGGGGCTGGTCACCAGGGCCGGGTCCAGCGCGACCTCGTCCGGTTCCTCGTCCTGTGGGTAGTCGAACGATCGCGCTCGGTTACCGTACTGATCGGCCGGACGTCCGGCCGGGGAACCCGGCGTGGAAGAGCGACTCATGCGATCGCCTCACCCGCGTCGTTCGTCTGCGCTGTCGGCGTACGCCCGGTCATGCCAGTTCCTCCCGGATCCTGATCCGGCTGGCCACCAGGCGCGGGTCGCGCAGTTCGGCCGCCGGCTCCCGGGTGCGTCGCCAGTCGGTCAGCGCGGTCCGGATGACCATGCGCGCCGGCCGGTCCGGATCGACGTGCCGGAAGATGAACGAGGTGGTCACGATGGCGAGCGCGATCTCCCAGGCGGGAAAGAGCTCGACCTGCAGCGTGAACAGCCAGTGGATGAACACGTAGAGGGGTACGAGCAGCATGAACAGGCCGTACTGGGCGTACGGCAGGTGGACGGGAAGGGTGTACCCGGGCGGCCCGAGGTAGACGAGACGAGCCCGGTAGATGTCGTCGTCGGTGCGCAGCCGCATGGTTGCCCGCGCCTATTCGAAGATCAGCTTGATCAGGTAGTCGCCGACGAAGAAGAGCGTGGCGGCGCCCGCGATGAAGGCCAGGCCGACGATGGCTATCGCGGAGCTGGTCAGCACCTTGGAGATTTCGCCTCGGCTCGCGCGCCCGATGAAGATGACGCCGAGCACCGCGAGCAGGATCGGCGCGACCTTGCTGGCGAAGAAGGAGACGATCTTATCGGTGGCGATGCCCTTGGGGGCCGGCTCGGCGAGTGGAGTCGACGCCAGGGCGTGGAGCGCGTGGTCGACGGCTGAGGTCACCGTCCCCATGAGCTCGATGGCGATCACTGGAAACCTCCCCATGTCGCGGCCGGCGGCGCCGCGGTGGTGCATTAAGGCAAGCCTGGCGGGATGTGCTCAGTTGGCACAGCGTCCCTGACGCTGTGTTCGTCACCCACCACAGAGAGTGGTGAGCTTTGGGGGGATTCTTCCCGCTTCGGCCCTCCCTCCAGGCTTCGCCATCTCGATGCTGGGCAATTCCAAAGCGTACGGGCCGGGCACCTTTGCGACAACCCGCGAAGAGTCGACCCGAAGCGACCCGGACGACCGATCGTACATCTGTTCCAATCCCCATGTCAGCGGCGTTGCCGGTGGTCCTCCCCCGGGCCGCCGGAAGCCCTGCTGGCGACCGGTACTGTCTGGTCGTGACCGATCTGGTACGGGCGCAGGTCCCGGTGGTGATGGGCGTCCTCAACGTCACGCCCGACTCCTTCTCCGATGGTGGTAGATACGCCGATCTCGACGCCGCCGTCGGACACGGAGTGCGACTGCGTGCGGAGGGCGCGGACCTGGTCGACGTGGGCGGTGAGTCGACCCGGCCCGGCGCCGAGCGGGTCGACGCGGAGACCGAGATCGGCCGGGTGCTGCCGGTGATCCGCGCGCTGAGCGCCGCCGGCATCCCGATCAGCATCGACACCAGCCGGGCCCGGGTCGCCGAGGCGGCCCTCGGCGCCGGCGCCGACGTGGTCAACGACGTCTCCGGCGGCCTCGCCGATCCGGACATGGCCCGGGTGGTCCGCGACGCCGGCTGTCCCTGGGTGCTCATGCACTGGCGGGGGCACTCCCGACAGATGCGTGACCTGGCCACCTATCAGGACGTGGTGGCCGACGTCCGGGCCGAACTGAGCCAGCGGGTCGACGAGGCGCTGGCCGCGGGGGTCGCCGCGGACAAGATCATCATCGACCCGGGGCTCGGCTTCGCGAAGACCGCCGCGCACAACTGGGAACTCAGCGCCCGCCTGCCCGAGTTGGTGGACCTCGGCTTCCCGCTGCTGTTCGGGTCGAGCCGCAAGTCGTACCTGGGCCGGCTGCTCGCCGACGCCGACGGCACCCCCCGAGCCACCTCCGGGCGCGCGGCAGCCACCATCGCCACCAGCGTGCTCGCCGTCGCGGCCGGCGCCTGGGGGGTACGCGTGCATGACGTACGCGGGACCGCTGACGCGCTGGCCGTCTGGCGGGCCACCGGCAGCCCGCGCCTGGTGCCGCCGGCCGGCGACCAGGGGGACCGGTGAGCGCGAGGAGTGAGCCGGTTTTGCGAGCCCCGCAGTCGCGAACGAAGGT
>NZ_JBEYER010000042.1:0-60189 GCF_040634005.1 Micromonospora sp. NPDC007271 | reverse complement strand
CCCTGCCCGGCGAGGACTGGGCCGCCCGGTACGCCGACGCGGTGGCCGCCGCCGTGGCCGGCGGCCGGGGGGCGCTGGTCGTGGTGGCCGACGCCCGCGACCTGGACCGCCTCGACGCGGCGCTGACCGGCCTCCTCGGGCCGGGACGGCACGTCTGCCTCTCCGCCGCGCTCGGTCCGGCCCGGCGGTACCGGGCCTTCCTCGCCGCCCGGCGGGGCGACGTGCCGGTGGTGATCGGCACCCGGGCGGCGATGTTCGCTCCGGTCGACCGGCTCGGCCTCGTCGCCATCTGGGACGACGGCGACGACCTGCACGCCGAGCCCCGGGCGCCCTACCCGCACGCCCGGGAGGTGCTGCTCACCCGGGCCCAGCTCGGCGAGACGGCCGCCCTGGTCGGCGGGTACGCCCGCACCGCCGAGGCGCAGCTGCTGGTGGAGACCCGCTGGGCCCGGGAGGTGGTCGCCGACCGGGCGACCGTACGGACCCGGATGCCGGCGATCGCGCCGACCGGGGACGACCCGCACCTGGCCCGGGACCCCGGCGCGGCCTCCGCCCGGCTGCCCAGCCTGGCCTGGACCAGCGCCCGGGACGCGCTCCGCGCCGACCTGCCGGTGCTGGTGCAGGTGCCCCGCCGGGGCTACCTCCCGTCGGTTGCCTGCGCCGACTGCCGTACGCCGGCCCGCTGCCCGCACTGTGCCGGGCCGCTCGCGCTGCCCGCCGCCGACGGGGTGCCCACCTGCCGCTGGTGCGGCCGGGCCGCTGCCGCGTACGCCTGCCCGGAGTGCGGCGGGCGGCGGCTGCGCGCCGCAGTCACCGGCGCCCGGCGGACCGCCGAGGAGCTGGGGCGTGCCTTCCCCGGCGTGCCGGTGCGCACCTCGGGCCGAGAGGAGGTGCTGAGCGCGGTGCCGGGCGGGGCCGGCCTGGTGGTCGCCACGCCGGGCGCCGAGCCGGTCGCCGAGGGCGGCTACGGAGCGGTGCTGCTGCTCGACTCGTGGGCGCTGCTCACCCGGGCCGACCTGCGCGCGGGCGAGGAGGCGCTGCGTCGCTGGCTGGCCGCCGCCGCGCTGGCCCGGCCGGGGGCGGCAGGCGGCCGGGTGGTGGTGGTCGCGGACGGTGCCCTCGCGCCGGTGCAGGCGCTGCTGCGCTGGGACGCCGCCTGGTTCGCCGCCCGGGAACTGGCCGAGCGGCGTGAGCTGGGCTTCCCGCCGGCGGTGCGGATGGCCAGCGTGACGGGCCCGGCGGACGCGGTGGCCGACCTGCTCGCCGGGGTCCGGCTGCCCGACGGCGCCGAGCTGCTCGGCCCGGTCCCCGCCGACGAGGGGCGGGAGCGGATGCTGGTCCGCGTTCCGCGAGCCCGGGCCGCCGCCCTCGCCGAGACGCTGCACGCGGCCGCCGGGCGACGCAGTGCCCGCAAGGCCGCCGACCCGGTCCGCCTCCAGGTCGACCCGCTCACCCTGTTCTGAGCCGTCCCCCAGGCGGGACGGCGCCGGACGGAAACCGGCGGCGGCCCCGCTGACCAGGGAGTCGTCGCACACCGCGTCCGGCAAATGGGTGGAAGACGCGTGATAGCATCGCCCGTCATGCCCGGGCGCACGATGACTCCAGGTCGCGGCGCGGCGCCAGACGCGCCGAGCTGGAGCTGTCGGGAGGCTGGCGCGACAGCGGCGGCAGCTCGTCGAGCCGGCGCCGAATCGATGATGTCAATCAGCCGGTGAGCAGGGGTGGACCACTCGTGACCCTTTGTCAATCGATCGTCTTCAACGGTGACCTCGGCAGCGGCAAGAGCACCGTCTCCGTCGAGATCGCCAAGCGGCTGGGGCTGCGCCGGGTCAGCGTCGGCGACCTCTACCGGCAGATGGCCCAGGAGCGGCAGATGACCGCTCTCCAGCTCAACCTGCACGCCGAGCTGGACCAGGCCGTCGACGGGTACGTCGACCAGCTCCAGCGGGACATCGCCGCCTCCGGCGAGCGCCTGGTCATGGACTCCCGGCTGGCCTGGCACTTCTTCACCGACGCGCTCAAGGTGCACATGATCACCGAGCCGAGCGAGGCGGCCCGGCGGGTGCTGGCCCGCCCGTCCGGCCCGGCCGAGAGCTACACCTCGCTGGAGGAGGCCCGGACCAAGCTCAAGGAGCGCAGCGAGAGCGAGCGCGGCCGGTTCATCATCCGGTACGGCGTCGACAAGGCGCGGCTGCGCAACTACGACCTGATCTGCGACACCACCAGGGCCAACCCGGAGCAGGTGATCCAGCACATCATCGACGTCTACGAGGGGCGGCTCGGCGCCGAGGTGCTGGACGAGGCCCCGCCGCTGCTGCTGCTCGACCCGGCCCGGGTCTACCCGACCGAGGACATCGCCACCCTGCGCGGCCTGTGGGACTCCGAGTTCGTGGGCGACGTGGCCGAGGCCGGCGACGAGGCGTTGGCCCCGCTGACCATCGGCTACACGGGTGAGTACTTCTTCGTGGTCGACGGGCACCGGCGGCTCAGCGCCGCTCTGCAGAGCGGCTTCCCGGTGGTGCCCGCCCGGCTCGTGGGCGAGGTGAACGAGCCGGTGGTGGGCGGGATGAGCGCCATCGACTACTTCGCCGCCCAGGCCCGCCCCAGCGTGATCCACGACTGGGAGGCCGCGCACGGCATCCAGCTCCCGCTGCCCGAGCACGCCCTGCTCGGCGGCGACGCGGTGCTCGCGGGGGAGCCGGGCACCGGCGCCTGACCGGGCGCCCCGGCGCGGTTCGATCCGTGGCGGCCGCAGGTGCAGCCGCTCTCGTTCGGCGCCGGTCCGCACTACCGCCTCGGCACCGGCCTGGCCCGGCTGGAGGCGCAGGTCGCGTTCCCGCTGCTGCGCCGCCTGCCCGGGCTGACCCTGGCCGGCCCGCCCGAGCGTCGGGTCCGGCTCACCCTGCGCGGCTACGCCACCCTGCCGGTCACCCTGGGTGACGGGTTCGCCGGGGGTGGCGTGTCGGCGCGCACGGATCGCGGTACGCCGGCCGGCGCGCCGGGGGCGACTCCGTAGACTGGTACGACACCGCTCGTTCCAGACAAGGAGCCACCCCGCGTGACCGTCCAGCCCATCCGTCTGTTCGGGGATCCGGTGCTGCGCACGCCGGCCGACCCGGTCGTCGACTTCGACGCCGAGCTGCGCAGGCTGATCACCGACCTGACCGACACGATGCGCGAGCAGGGCGGTGCCGGCCTGGCCGCGCCGCAGCTCGGGGTGGGCCTGCGGGTGTTCACCTTCGACGTGGACGACGTCGTCGGGCACCTGGTCAACCCGGTGCTGGAGTTCCCCGACGAGGAGGAGCAGGACGGCCCGGAGGGGTGCCTGTCCATCCCCGGGCTCTACTTCGACACCAAGCGCCGGCAGAACGTCATCGCCAAGGGCTTCAACGGCTACGGCGACCCGATGCAGATCGTCGGCACCGGCCTGATGGCCCGCTGCGTCCAGCACGAGACCGACCACCTCGACGGGGTGCTCTTCGTCGACCGTCTCGACCCGGCCGGCCGGAAGACGGCCATGAAGGCGATCCGCCAGGCCGACTGGTACGACCCGGCCGCCCCGCCGACGGTCAAGCTCAGCCCGCACGCCGCCGGCAACCCGTTCGGCCTGGGGCGGTGACCGGGTGCGTCTGATCTTCGCCGGCACGCCGGCCGTCGCCGTTCCCGCCCTGGACGCCATCGCCGCGTCCGGCCACGAGCTGCTGGCCGTGGTCACCCGCCCCGACGCGCCGGCCGGGCGGGGGCGGGGCCTGGTCCGCTCCCCGGTCGGCGCCTGGGCCGACGCGCACGGCGTCGAGGTGCTCACCCCGGCCAAGCCGCGCGAGCCCGAGTTCCTGGACCGGCTCCGCGAGCTGGCCCCGGACTGCGTGCCGGTGGTCGCGTACGGGGCGCTGGTGCCGCCGGTGGCCCTGGAGATTCCCCGGCACGGCTGGATCAACCTGCACTTCTCGCTGCTGCCCGCCTGGCGCGGCGCGGCCCCCGTGCAGCACGCCGTGCTGCACGGTGACGAGCTGACCGGGGCCAGCGTCTTCCAGTTGGAGGAGGGGCTGGACACCGGCCCGGTGTACGGCACGGTCACCGACGAGATCCGGGCCACCGACACCTCCGGCGACCTGCTGGAGCGGCTCGCCCACGCGGGTGCGGGCCTGCTGGTGGCCGTGCTCGACGCGCTGGCGGCCGGGACCGCCCGCGCCGAGCCGCAGCCCGCCGACGGGGTGTCCCTCGCGCCCAAGCTGACCGTCGAGGACGCCCGGGTGCGCTGGAGCGACCCGGCGTTCGCGGTGGACCGGCGGATCCGCGCCTGCATCCCCGCGCCCGGCCCGTGGACCACGTTCCGCGGCGACCGGGTGAAGCTCGGCCCGGTCACCCCGGTGGCCGACGGTCCGGAGCTGAAGCCCGGCGAGCTGCTGGTCGAGAAGTCCCGGGTGCTGGCCGGCACCGCCACCGGCCCGGTGCGGCTCGGTGAGGTGCGGGCGGCAGGCAAGAAGGCCATGTCGGCGAGCGACTGGGCGCGTGGCGCCCGGGTCGCCGCCGGCGAGGAGTTCGCGTGACCGGGCCGTCCGCGCCCGGAGGCGAATCCTTCTCGGACCGCCCGCGCGGCGGGTCCGCCGCCCGTCCGTCCCGCGCCGACGACGTCCGGCGCACCCGTGGCGTGGGCGCGGGGGACCGCGCCGACCGGCGGGGCCGTCGCCCGGTCCGGCCTGCCGTCGACCTGCCCCGGCACGTCGCGTACCAGGCGATCGCGGCGGTGCACCGGGACGACGCGTACGCCAACCTGGTGCTGCCGGCGATGCTGCGCGACGAGGGGCTGACCGGGCGGGACGCCGCGTTCGCCACCGAGTTGACCTACGGCACGTTGCGCCACACCGGCACGCTGGACGCGATCATCACCGACGCGGCCGGCCGGGACGTGCAGCGGATCGATCCGCCGGTGCGGGACGCGCTCCGGCTCGGGGCGTACCAGCTGCTGCACACCCGGGTGCCGGCGCACGCGGCGGTCTCCTCCACGGTGGACCTGGTCCGGGCCGTCGGCCCCGGAGCCACCGGCTTCGCCAACGCGGTGCTCCGCGAGGTGGCGGGCCGCGATGTCGACGGCTGGGTGGCGAAGCTCGCCCCGTCGGCCGAGACCGACCCGATCGGTCACCTCGCGTTGGCGTACAGCCATCCGCAGTGGATCGTCCGAGCGTTCGCCGAGGCGCTCGGCGGCGACCTGGGCGAGACCGCTCGCCTGCTCATCGAGGACAATGAGCGGCCGCCGGTGCACCTGTGCGCGCGTCCGGGCCTGGCTGACCCGGTGGAGCTGGCCGACGAGGTCGGCGGTGCCCCCGGTGCGTTCTCCCCGTACGCGGTCTACCTGCCCGGTGGCGCGCCGGGGGAGCTGCCGGCGGTGGCGCAGGGGCGCGCCCACGTCCAGGACGAGGGCTCCCAGTTGGTGGCGAACGCGCTCGCGGTCGCGCCGCTGGACGGCCCGGACGGCCGCTGGCTGGACCTGTGCGCCGGCCCGGGCGGCAAGGCCGGCCTGCTCGGCGCGCTCGCCGCGCAGCGCGGCGCCCGGCTCACCGCGGTCGAGGTCGCCGAACACCGGGCCCGGCTGGTCGCCCAGACCACCCGGGGCCTGCCGGTGACCGTGCTGAACACCGACGGGCGCTCCGTCGGCGCCGACCCGCAGCTGGCGGAGGGGCACTTCGACCGGGTACTGGTCGACGCCCCGTGCACCGGGCTCGGCTCGCTGCGGCGCCGGCCGGAGTCCCGCTGGCGGCGCCAGCCGTCGGACCTGCCGCCGCTGACCCGGCTGCAGCGGGAACTGCTCACCGCGGCGCTGCGCGCTGTCCGGCCGGGCGGGGTCGTCGCGTACGTGACCTGCTCGCCGCACGTGGTGGAGACGCACGTGACGGTGACCGAGGCGTCCCGCCGCTGCGGTTTCCCGATCGACTTCGTCGATGCCAGGCCCCTGCTGCCCGCCGGCATGCCCGGGCTCGGGGACGGGCCGACCGTACAGCTGTGGCCGCAGCGGCACGGCACCGACGCGATGTTCCTGGCGGTGCTGCGCCGGGGCTGATCCCCGGGGCAACCCGTGCCACCCGCGACCCGGGGCAGGAGACCTGCCCCGGGTCGCGTCGTCCGGGGCGTACCCCGGTGGCCCGGCCCGTCCGCCCGGCGGACGCGGCGCGGGTCCGGTCCGCGCGGCCGGTACGACCGTTCCGCCGGCACGTGCGAAAGCGGGCGAACGTCCACCGGTTGTGACACGCCGTTGACTTCTCTGATCGATACATGTAACTGTTTCGACCGCAGTTCGTCGACGCCGAGGCTCCCAGCTGAGCCCACCGGTCGCGCCACCCCACCGCACACCCCGCCGACCCCCACGAGGAGTCCCCATGAGACGCCGCACCCCGACCGCGGGCCTCGCACTCGCCCTGTTCGCCACCGTGACGGCAACCCTGGCCGGCGCCCCCGCCTCCGCCGCCCCGGTCGCCGCCGCTCCCGCGCTGGCCGCCGCACCGGACATCTCGGTGACCAACGTCCAGGCCCATCTGACCCAGTTCAACACCATCGCCACCAGCAACGGCGGCAACCGGCGGGCCGGCTCGGCCGGCTACACCGCCTCGGTGAGCTACGTGAAGTCCAAGCTCCAGGCCGCCGGCTACACGGTTACCGAGCAGACCTGCACCAGCTGCACCTACCCGGCGAGCAACCTGATCGCCGAGTGGCCGCAGGGCCCCGCCGACCAGGTCATCATGTTCGGCGCGCACCTGGACAGCGTCTCCGCCGGCCCGGGCATCAACGACAACGGCTCCGGCTCGGCCACGCTGCTGGAGAACGCGCTGGTGCTGGCGCAGCAGAACCCGACCATGTCCAAGCGGGTCCGGTTCGCCTGGTGGAACGGCGAGGAGCAGGGCCTGCAGGGTTCGAAGTTCTACGTCAACTCGCTCAGCACCACCCAGAAGGGGTACATCAAGGCGTACTACAACTTCGACATGGTCGCCTCGCCCAACGGCGGCTACTTCATCAACCGAATCACCTCGACCACGGCCGCGCCGCTGAAGGCGTACTGGGACTCGTTCGGCCTCCAGCCCGAGGAGAACACCGAGGGGCAGGGCCGCTCCGACGACTACTCCTTCGCCAACGCCGGCATCCCCACCTCCGGCTACGCGGCCGGTGCCAGCTACACCAAGACCTCCGCCCAGGCCAGCAAGTGGGGTGGCACCGTCGGCGCGGCGTACGACTCCTGCTACCACAGGTCCTGCGACACCACCGCCAACATCAACGCGACCATCCTCAACCGCGCCGCGGACGGGGTCGCGTACGCCATCTGGCAGCTCGGGGTCGGCGGCACCCCGACGAACGACTTCTCCGTCTCGGTGAGCCCGACCTCGGGCAGCGTGGCCCGGGGCGGCTCCACCACCGCGACCGTCAGCACCGCCACCACCAGCGGCAGCGCCCAGACCGTCAGCCTCTCCGCCACGGGTGCGCCCAGCGGGGTGACGGTGTCCTTCAGCCCGTCGTCGGTCACCTCGGGCGGCTCGGCCACCATGACGGTCACCGCCTCGTCGACGGCGGCCACCGGCACGTACACCATCACGGTGACCGGCACCGGGTCGACCACCCGCAGCGCCAGCTACAGCCTCACCGTCACCGGCACCGGCGGCTGCGCCGGCGGGCAGCTCATCGGCAACAGCAGCTTCGAGTCCGGCACCACGCCGTGGACGGCGACGTCGGGTGTGATCACCAACGCCCAGGGCCAGCCGGCGCGGACCGGGTCGTACAAGGCGTGGCTGGACGGGTACGGCAGCTCGCACACCGACACGCTGTCGCAGTCGGTGACCCTCCCGGCCGGCTGCTCCAGCTACACCCTGGCGTTCTGGCTGCACATCGACACGGCGGAGACGACCTCGACGACGGCGTACGACACGCTGACCGTCCAGGTGGGCAGCACCACGCTGGCGACCTACTCGAACCTCAACGCCGCCACCGGCTACACGCAGCGCACCTTCAACCTGGCCTCGTACGCCGGGCAGACGGTGACCCTGAAGTGGACCGGCGTGGAGGACGTGTACCTGCAGACCAGCTTCGTCATCGACGACGTCACGCTGCAGGTCAGCTGACCGGCCGCGGGTGGGGTGGGGCCGACCGGCAGCGGCGGTCCCGTCCCACCCGCCGTCAGCGGATCGGCAGGCCCTTGCTGCCGGCGCCCTTCAGGGAGCGGGTCAGCGTCCGGTTCTCCAGCCAGAGGAAGCACTGCACCCCGCGGTCGCCGTCGTTCCACTGTTCCTCGACGGGGTGGTAGATGATCGTGCCGGCCCGGTACTGCAGGTCGCTGTTGTTCGGCACCTTCACGTACGTCGCGATCAGCCCCCGGCAGGCCTTGTGCGCCCGCAGCGAGCTGCGCTGGAACTCCGCGTACGTGACGTCGGGGAACGGGTAGACGCCGACGAACTCGGCGTGGTGCTTCGCGGTGCACGCGACCGGGCGCATCTCCTCGATGTCGTCCTTGCTGAACTTCGGGTCGAAGCAGCCCAGGGCCAGCGGGGACCCCGCCTTCAGGGCGTTGCGCAGGGTGGCCGTGCGGGCCGTGACGTTGTCGTCGTCCAGGCTGGCCACCTCGAAGAGGTCGCAACGGAACCAGCGGGCGCCACCGCTCCAGGCCAGCGCCGAGGGGAAGACGACGGTGAGCCGGAGCCGCCCCGAACGCCAGTCGGCGCCGATGGCCTTGCGGACCTCCCGGTCGCACTCGGCCTGGGCGGCCCGCCTTCCGTTCGAGCCGGCGCGCGGGGGAGCGCCCCGGCCGGCGTCGGCACCGGTCAGCGTGCCGACGTGCAGGGTCTCGGCGCGGTGCGAGGTGGCGCAGTCGATCGGGTTGTAGCCGCTGAGGTATCCGACGTCCTGGATCGTGGGGTGGCAGACCCCGACCGCCGGCACGAACGCCTCGGCGGGCGGGAGAGCGCGCCAGTCGTCGGTCAGGTCCCGGTCCACGCCGGCCGGCGCGCCGCACCCGGCGAGCGCCAGCACCGCCGTCACACCCACGGCCGCCGCCGTCCACCATCGCCGCATCCCGCACCGACCTCCCCGTCGATCGTGGCCGCGCCCCGCACCGGACACCGGTGAGAAGGGACCCTTCTCTACCGAAGGCGTCGAGAAGGGGCCCTTCCTTGCACTCGTGCCACGGCGGTGCAGCATACGGCAACGGGCTCAGGTGACGGGGAGTCCCTCCGGGCCGGGGTGCCGCGCCGCGATCGGCGAAGGAGCGCGTTCGTACACTGGCCCGGTGACCGTACCGCCGCCCATCGTCGCGCCCAGCATCCTGGCCGCCGATTTCGCCCGCCTCGCCGACGAGGTCCGCGCCGTCGAGCACGCCGCCGACTGGTTGCACGTCGACGTCATGGACAACCACTTCGTGCCGAACCTGACCATCGGGCTGCCGGTGGTGCAGAGCCTGCGCGCGGCGACCGAGCTGCCGTTCGACGTGCACCTCATGATCGAGGACCCGCGCCGCTGGGCGCCCGGGTACGCCGACGCCGGGGCGTACAACGTCACGTTCCATGCCGAGGCGTGCGACGACCCGGTGGCGCTCGCGAAGGATCTCCGTTCGGCCGGGGCGAAGGCGGGGCTGGCGATCGACCGGGACACCCCGATCGAGCCGTACCTGGAGCTGCTGCCCAGCTTCGACACGCTGCTGATCATGACGATCAAGGCCGGCTTCGGCGGGCAGCGGTTCATTCCGCACCTGCTGGAGAAGGTGCGCACCGCCCGACGGCACGTCGACAGCGGCCACCTGGAGCTGCGGATCGAGGTCGACGGCGGGATCGGCGCCGACACGATCGAGCAGGCCGCCGCGGCGGGCGCCGACGCCTTCGTCGCCGGCACCGCGGTCTACGGCGCCGACGACCCCGCCGAGGCGGTACGCCGCCTGCGGGCGCTGGCGGAACGCGCGGCCTCCGGGGCCTGAGGTGGACCCCGCGGGCGAGCGACCCGACGTCGTCCTGGTCGTCGACGACGACGACGACATCGTGCGGTTCGTCGAGTTCAACCTGCGCCTGCACGGCTTCGAGGTGCTGCATGCCAGCGACGGCCTGGAGGCGCTCGAGGTGATCGCGCGGCAGCGGCCCGACCTGGCCGTGGTCGACCTGATGATGCCGCGCATCGACGGCCTGGAACTGACCCGCCGGTTGCGCGCCGATCCGATGACCTCGGCGCTGCCGGTGATCATGCTGACCGCGAAGGGGATGACCCAGGACAAGGTCAACGGGCTCAGCGTCGGGGCCGACGACTATCTGGTCAAGCCCTTCGACACCCTGGAACTGGTGGCCCGGGTCAACTCCACCCTGCGGCGTTACAAGGAGTTCCGCGAGGTCTCTCCGCTGACCGGGCTGCCCGGCAACAGCCGGATCCGGCGCGAGATCAGCGACCGGGTGCGCAACGGCGCCGACTACGCGGTCGGGTACATCGACATCGACCGGTTCAAGAGCGTCAACGACCGGTACGGCTTCAGCCGCGGCGACGAGTTCATCTCCGCCCTGGCCCGCAGCCTGCACCGGGCCGTGGTGTCGATCGGCCTGCCGCCGGCGTTCCTCGGCCACGTCGGCGGCGACGACTTCGTCATCGTCTGCGCCCCGGAGCAGGTCCGCCCGCTGACCTTCCGCGCCGTGGAGGACTTCGAGAAGGCCGCCGACGCCCTGTACGACCCGGTCGACCGGGAACGCGGCTTCGTCGAGCTGAAGGACCGGCGGGGCAACGTCCGCCGGGCCGCCCTGGTCACCCTCTCCATCGGGGTGTCCCTCTCCGACGCCAACAAGCGCTTCACCGACCCCCGGGAGGCGATCGCCGTCGCCTCCGAGATGAAGTCGGTCGCCAAGAGCCAGCCCGGCTCGTACGTCGCGGTCGACCGCCGCCGGGGCGTACCGTGACACGCCTGTTCTCCCTGTGAACTACCTCGCCTCTGTGGCGACATCCCCCGCCGAACGTGTAAGACTTCCCGTGTACCCACCACGCGCTGGCGGGGCTCGGTGAAATTCCGAACCGGCGGTGATCCACGGCCCGACCGTGGTAAGCCCGCGACCCGGACGGCTTCGGCCGGACGGTGGACCTGGTGAAAATCCGGGGCCGACGGTTGGGGTGCGGCTGGTCCGCCCCCAGACAGTCCGGATGGGAGACAGCGCGCGGGACGGGGAGGCCCCTGCCGGCCGCTGGCACCGCCAGCCGTCGCGTGGGCTCCCCGGGGTCGGCTGTGCCGTCCCCGGATCTCCGCCGCCGCTGATCCGCGGCATCCGTGTCGCCACCTCCCAGCCCCGCCCGCGCACACCGGCGAGCGAGAGGACAGGGGCGGACGATGGCGAGCGTCTCCGTTGACGAGGCGATGCGCCGCGCGATCGACCTGGCCGCCCGTGGCCTCGGCACCACCAGCCCCAACCCCGTGGTCGGCTGCGTGCTGCTCGACGCCGACGGTGAGATCGTCGGCGAGGGATTCCACGCGTACGCGGGTGGCCCGCACGCCGAGATCGTCGCCCTCGCCCAGGCCGGCAGCCGGGCCCGTGGCGGCACCGCCGTGGTCACCCTGGAACCCTGCGACCACACCGGCCGCACGGGCCCCTGCAGCCACGCGCTCATCGCGGCCGGCGTCGCCCGGGTGGTGATCGCCGTCGGGGACCCCAACCCGGTCGCCTCCGGCGGCGCGGCGACCCTGCGCGCCGCCGGGATCGAGGTGGAGTTCGGGGTACGCGCCGAGGAGGCCGAGGCCGGCAACGTCGCCTGGCTCACCTCGATGCGCCGTGGCTGGCCCTACCTGATCTGGAAGTACGCCGCCACCCTCGACGGGCGTTCCGCCGCGGCCGACGGCACCAGCATGTGGATCACCTCGGAGGCCGCCCGGACCGACGTGCACGCCCTGCGCGGCACCGTCGACGCGGTGATCGTCGGAGTGGGCACCGTGCTCGCCGACGACCCCCGGCTCACCGCCCGCAACCTACGCGACGGCACCCTGGCCATCCGGCAGCCGCTGCGCGTGGTGGTGGACAGCTCGGGGCGTACCCCGGCCGACGCCCGGGTCCGCGACGGCGCCGCCCGGACGTGGATCGCCACCACCGCCGAGGTCGGCGCCGGCCCGGACGGCCGGGTGGACCTGCCGGCGCTGCTCGCGGAGCTGCACCACCGCGGCGTCCGGGCCGCCCTGCTGGAGGGCGGCCCCCGGCTGGCGGGCGCGTTCCTCGCCGCCGGCCTGGTCGACAAGGTCGTCGGGTACGTCGCGCCGAAGCTGCTCGGCGCCGGCCCGACCGCGCTGCTCGACGCCGGCGTGACCACCATCGCCGACGTCATCGACCTGGAACTCACCGACGTGACGCAGA
The DNA here is from genome assembly GCF_040634005.1 of Micromonospora sp. NPDC007271. Lineage (NCBI taxonomy): Bacteria > Bacillati > Actinomycetota > Actinomycetes > Micromonosporales > Micromonosporaceae > Micromonospora > Micromonospora sp. NPDC007271. The sequence goes on along the minus strand of NZ_JBEYER010000042.1, from coordinate 47,854 downwards.
TCGGCCCCGACCTGCGGATCACCGCGCTGCCCCGGAAGAGGGAGGCCTGACAATGTTCACCGGCATCGTCGAGGAGTTGGGCGAGGTCGTCCGGACCACCGAGACGGGGGGCGATTCCGCGCTGGTCGCCATCCGCGGCCCGCTGGTCACCTCGGACGCCCGGCACGGCGACTCCATCGCCGTCAACGGGGTCTGCCTGACCGTGGTCGACGTCGACGGGGGCGGCGTCTTCACCGCCGACGTGATGGGGGAGACCCTGCGACGCACCGCGCTCGGGGCGCTGCGCCCGGGCGACCCGGTCAACCTGGAGCGGGCCGCCGCACTGAACAGCCGGCTCGGCGGGCACATCGTCCAGGGCCACGTCGACGGGGTCGGCGAGATCCTGTCCCGGGAGCCGGCCGCCCAGTGGGAGACGGTCCGCTTCCGGCTGCCCGCCGTGCTCTCCCGGTACGTGGTGGAGAAGGGCTCGATCACCGTCGACGGCGTCTCGCTGACCGTCGCCGGGGTCGGCGACGACTGGTTCGCCGTCGGGCTGATCCCGACCACCCTCAAGCTCACCACGCTCGGTGCCAAGGGCGTCGGCGACCCGGTCAACCTCGAGGTGGACGTGCTCGCCAAGTACGTCGAGCGGCTGCTCGGCGACCGGGCGGCGGGAGGTGCCCGCTGATGGGCCCGCTCGGCTGGCTGCTCGACGCCCAGTTCCAGATCGGCGGCTCGCCGGTGCTGGTCCGGGAGGTCGTCGGCAACGTCTTCGGCCTCGCCTCCGCGCTGTTCGGGTTGCGCCGGCTGGTCTGGGCCTGGCCGGTCGGCATGATCGGCAACGCCCTGCTGTTCACCGTGTTCCTCGGTGGCGCCTTCGCCACGCCCCAGGCACACGACCTCTACGGCCAGGCCGGCCGGCAGGTGTTCTTCTTCGCGGTGAGCCTGTACGGCTGGTGGCGCTGGTCGCGTAACCGGCGCGCCGGTGGCGGGGAGCAGCCGGCGGTCACCCCGCGCTGGGCCACCGGCCGGGAGCGGCTCGGCCTGCTCGCCGCCGCGGCAGCCGGCACCGCGGCCGCGTACCCGGTGCTGGCGGCGCTCGGGTCGTGGGGGCCGCTGCCGGACGCCTGGATCCTGGTCGGCAGCCTGCTCGCCACGTACGGCATGGCCCGCGGCTGGGTGGAGTTCTGGCTGATCTGGATCGCCGTCGACGCGGTCGGCGTTCCACTGCTGCTGGGCGGCGGGTTCTATCCGTCGGCGGCGATGTATCTGGTCTACGGCGGGTTCTGCGTGGCCGGCCTGGCCGCCTGGTGGCGTACCTCCCGGGCCACGCCGCCGGCCCGCACCCCGATCCCGCCGACGTACTCGGAGGCTGTGGCATGACCATGTTCGGCAGCATTGAGCAGGCGGTGGCGGACATCGCCGCCGGCCGGCCCGTCGTCGTGGTCGACGACGAGGACCGGGAGAACGAGGGCGATCTGATCTTCGCGGCCGAGCTGGCCACCCCGGAGCTGGTCGCCTTCATGGTCCGCTACACCTCGGGCTACATCTGCGTGCCGCTCACCGAGAGCGAGTGCGACCGGCTGGACCTGCCGCCGATGCACCACACCAACCAGGACCGGCGGGGCACCGCGTACACGGTGACCGTGGACGCCCGGGAGGGGGTCAGCACCGGCATCTCGGCCGCCGACCGGTCGCACACCATCCGGCTGCTCGCCGACCCGTCGACCGGCCCGGCCGACCTGGCCCGCCCGGGGCACGTGGTGCCGCTGCGGGCCCGCGTGGGCGGCGTGCTGCGCCGGCCCGGCCACACCGAGGCGGCTGTCGACCTGACCCGGCTGGCCGGCCTGCGCCCGGCCGGGGTGCTGTGCGAGCTGGTCAACGACGACGGCACCATGATGCGCCTGCCGGACCTGGAGAAGTTCTGCGCCGAGCACGGGCTGACCCTGGTCACGATCGCCGACCTGATCGCCTACCGGCGACGTACGGAGAAGCAGGTGGAGCAGGTCGCCGAGGCGCGGATGCCCACCCCGTACGGGGTGTTCCGGGCGCTCGGCTACCGCAGTGAGCACGACACCGCCGAGCACGTGGCGCTGGTCATGGGCGACCTCGGTGACGGGGCGGACGTGCTGGTCCGGGTGCACTCCGAGTGCCTCACCGGCGACGTCTTCGGCTCGCTGCGCTGCGACTGTGGCCCGCAGCTGCAGGCCGCCCTGGCCCGGGTCGCCCAGGAGGGGCGCGGGGTGGTGCTCTACGTGCGCGGGCACGAGGGGCGCGGCATCGGGCTGCTGCACAAGCTGCAGGCGTACCAGCTGCAGGACCAGGGCCGGGACACCGTGGACGCGAACCTCGACCTGGGGCTGCCCGCCGACGCGCGCGACTACGGCACCGGCGCGCAGATCCTCTACGACCTGGGCGTCCGCTCGATGCGGCTGCTGACCAACAACCCGGCCAAGCGGGCCGGCCTGGAGGGGTACGGCCTCACGGTGAGCGGCCGCGAGGGGCTGCCCGTCCGGTCGAACCCGGAGAACGTCCGCTACCTGCGGACCAAGCGGGACCGGATGGGCCACCTCCTGGAGGGGCTGGACGAGGTGACCGAGGCGCCGATGGGCCGCCCGGTCGCCGGCGACGAGATCGGAGCGTAGCGATGGCGGGTTTCGGGGAACCGGGCGTGACCTCGGTGGACGCCGCCGGGCTGACCGTCGGCATCGTGGCCGCGCGCTGGCACGGCGACCTCACCGACCACATGGTCGAGCGGGCGGTGGCCGCCGCCGAGGCGTGCGGCGCGCGGTCCGTGGTGGCCCGGGTGGCCGGCTCGGTGGAGCTGCCCGTGGTGGCCCAGGCGATGGCCCGCCGGTACGACGTGGTGGTCGCGCTCGGGGTGGTGGTGCGGGGCGCGACGGCCCACTTCGACTACGTCTGCAAGTCGGTGACCGAGGGGCTGACCCGGGTCGCGTTGGACGAGGGCAAGCCGGTGGCGCACGGGGTGCTCACCGTGGAGAGCATCGAGCAGGCCCGGGACCGGGCCGGCCTGCCCGGCTCGGCGGAGGACAAGGGCTGGGCGGCCACCGTCGCGGCCCTGGACGCCGCGCTGGCCATCCGCCGCCTCGACGCCACCAGCGGCCACCGCCTCGGCTTCGCCTGACCCGTCACCCGTCACCCGTCACCGGGAGCGGCGCGAGGGCGGCGTGATCCCGGTGCCGACCCGCCGGTGGCCGGGCCGGCAGCTGGCTCCCCGGCGGACGCCGTCCGGCTGCCTTTCGAGCTGAGAGCACCAACGACTCAAGAACCTCGCGGGACTCACCGAAACCGTCGCGGGCCGCCGAGGCGCGGGGCGGTCCGCATGGCGCGCGGGCGGTCCGCATGGCCTGCGGCCGGTCCGCATGGCGCGCCGGCGCGCATCGCGCGCGGCCGGCCCGCCTGCCACGAGATGCCGCCGGTTGAGTCGTTGCCGACATCAGCTCGAAAGGCAACGCTCGGCAACAGCTCTCCGCGTCGTCAGCCGGCGTGGACCGGCACGGCGGCTTCGGCCGCCCGGTCGGCATCGGGCGAGGGGCCGGTGGCCGGGGCGGGGCCGGCGGACGGGGCGGTGAGGCGCCGGCCGGTGAGCAGGTAGCCAGCGGCGGCCAGCAGCAGCGCCCCGATCTCGCCGTACAGCAGCCGGTAGTCGACCAGGCCGAGCGGCCGGGCGGGTCGTCCCGGCCAGCGGGCTGACCGACCCGCCGCACGTGGCCCCGCCGGCCGGCTGGAAGAATTGCCTGCTGTGAAGACGTTCGAGGAGCTGTTCGCCGAGCTGCAGGCCAAGGCCGCCGCCGGCACCCCGGGCTCGGGCACGGTCGCCGCGCTCGAGAAGGGGGTGCACTTCATCGGCAAGAAGGTCGTCGAGGAGGCGGCCGAGTCGTGGATGGCCGCCGAGCACGAGGGCCCGGAGCGGACCGCCGAGGAGATCTCCCAGCTGCTCTACCAGGTCCAGGTGCTGATGCTCGCCACCGGTCTCGAGCTGAAGGACGTCTACCGACATCTCTGAGTGCCGCCGTCCGCCGATCAGCCGATCGATCAAAGGAGCACTCCACCCATGCTGCGTGTCGCCGTACCGAACAAGGGCGCGCTGGCCGAGTCGGCCGCCCAGATGCTGCGCGAGGCGGGCTACCGCCAGCGCACCGACCCGAAGGACCTGGTCTGCCGGGACGAGACCAACGACATCGAGTTCTTCTACCTCCGTCCCAAGGACATCGCCACCTACGTCGGCTCCGGTGACCTGGACGTCGGCATCACCGGGCGGGACCTGCTGGTCGACTCCGGCGCGCCGGCCGAGGAGGTGGTCGACCTGAACTTCGGTCGCGCCACCTTCCGGTTCGCCGCCCGCCCGGAGGACGTGGACTCCGTCCAGCAGTTGGGCGGGCACCGGATCGCCACCGCGTACCCCGGCCTGGTCGAGCGGCACCTGGCCGAGCTGGGCGTCAAGGCCGAGGTGATCCGCCTGGACGGCGCGGTGGAGAACGCCATCCGGCTCGGCGTGGCCGACGTGGTCGCCGACGTGGTGGAGACCGGCACCACCCTGCGCCAGGCCGGGCTGGTGGTGTTCGGGGAGCCGCTGCTGCGCTCCTCGGCGGTGCTGGTCCGCCGGATCGGCGCCCCCGGCTGCGCGCAGGCCGACCAGTTGCTGCGCCGGCTGCACGGCGTGCTGGTCGCCCGCCGCTACGTGATGCTCGCCTACGACGTGCCGGCCGGGCTGCTCAACCGGGCCAGCTCGCTGACCCCCGGCATCGAGTCGCCGACCGTCTCCCCGCTGCACCGCGAGGGCTGGGTCGCCGTGCAGGCGATGGTCCTGCGCGACGACGTGCACCGGATCATGGACGAGCTCTACGAGCTGGGCGCCCGGGCCATCCTGGTCACCAACATCCACGCCTGCCGGCTGTGAGGCCGCTGCCGGCTCCGGCCGCCCTGTCGCTGGTGGTCCTCGGCGGGGTGGCCTCGGCCGCCCAGGGGTTGGTCAACGCCGAGCTGGGGCAGCGGGCCGGCGACCCGATGCTCGGCGCGGTGGTCAACAACCTCGGCGGCTGCCTCCTCGTCCTGGTCGGGCTGTTCGTGGTCCCGTCGATGCGGGCCGGGCTGGCCACCTTGCGCCGCGCCGGTCTGCCCTGGTGGTCGTACCTGGGTGGGCTCGGCGGCGCGGCGATCGTGATGATCGGCGCGTACGTCGTGCCCGTGCTCGGGGTGGCCGTGTTCACCATCGCCCAGGTGACCGGCGGCAGCCTCGGCGGGCTGGCCGTCGACCGGGTCGGCCTGTCCCCGGTGGGGCGGCTGTCGCTCACCGTGCCGCGGGTCGCCGGAGGGCTGCTCGGCATCGCCGCGGTGGCCCTCGCCCAGCTCGGCCGCCCGGTCGGTGACCTGGCGGTGGGGCTGCTCCTGCTCGCCGTCGCCGGCGGGCTGGCGGTGGCCCTGCAGTCCGCGCTGAACGGCCGGGTCTCCGCCGCCGGGACCACCGCGGCCAGCATCGCGGTGAACTTCGCCGTCAGCACCCCGCCCATCTTCGTCGTGGCCGCGCTGGTCGGGGCGTTCGCCGCGGGGCCGCACTGGCCGGGGCAGTGGTGGCTGTACCTCGGCGGCCTGCTGGGGGTCGGCATCGTCCTCGCCCTGCTGGTCGGCGTCCGCGCGGCCGGGGTGCTGCGGACCGGGCTGGCGCTGGTCGCCGGGCAGCTCGGCGGCGCCCTGGTGCTGGATCTCGCGCTGCCCGGTGGCGCCGACGCGCGCTGGCCGGTGCTGGCCGGCGCCGCGCTCACCGCGGTGGCGGTGCTGGTGGCCGGCGTGTCGCGGCGCGCGCCCGTCCGTGTGGCGGCGGAACCCGAGCCCGAGCCGGATGGCAGACTGGTCGGGTGAGCGAGCGAACCATCGGGCTCAGTGGCGTGAGCGATTCAGTGGTGACCGTGCGACCGCGCCGGATCCGGCTGGTCTGCTGGGTGTCGGCCGCCGCCCTGCTGCTGGTGTTCGGCCTGGTGGCCACCTCGCTGACCGGGGGCGTCGGCAACGGCTACGGCACGTTCCAGCGGGGCGACCAGCTCGCCATGATCGGGCTGGGCGTCTTCGGCGCCCTCGGCATCCTGCTCTTCACCCGGCCCAGGGTGGTGGCCGACGCCAGGGGCGTCCAGGTCCGCAACGTGATCGGCTCCCACGAGCTGCCCTGGGAGGTCATCCGCGGGGTCCGGTTCGACCGCGGCGCCCCGTGGGCCAGCCTGGAGCTGTACGACGACGACCTGCTGCCGATGGTCGCCCTCCAGGCCGCCGACAAGGAGCGCGCGGTCGAGGCGGTACGCGCCCTGCGCCGCCTGCACCAGGCCCACCTGGCCACCGTGGCCGGCGACCCCGCCGCCCGCTGACCCGCCCGGCCGCCGCCCCGGTTTGGGGTTGTTGGGGCGAGGGTGTAGTGTTGCCGAGTCGACCAGACCGTCCCCGTCCCTGACGGGTGGGCGGTCCTGAAGCGGAGCGCCTGCTCCCACCCGAGTCGCCGCACAGGTGGCCGGGTCCGGTCCCCGGTTCCGGGCACATCCCGGCTCCGGATGCGCGATCATGTGATCGTGCCGACCGGTCGAGTGGGCCCTGGCATGCGCCGGGGCCTTCTGCTTTCCGGGTCGGCTCCCGCCCGGGAGCCCGCGGAGTCGGCACCCGTAGGAGACTCGACTCGAGGAGGCCCCATCAGCGTCGAACCACGCGTGAACGAGCAGATCCGGGCACGTGAGGTCCGACTGGTCGGCCCTGAAGGTGAGCAGGTGGGCATCGTCCCGCTGGAGCGCGCCCTTCAGCTGGCCGCGGACGTCGACCTGGACCTGGTCGAGGTTGCGCCGATGGCGCGCCCGCCGGTGTGCAAGCTCATGGACTTCGGCAAGTTCAAGTACGAGAGCGCACTGAAGGCGCGCGAAGCGCGGCGTAACCAGCAGCAGACCGTCATCAAGGAGATGAAGCTCCGGCCGAAGATCGATCCGCACGACTACGAGACCAAGAAGGGTCACGTGGTGCGGTTCCTCAAGGCCGGCGACAAGGTCAAGGTGACGATCATGTTCCGCGGTCGCGAGCAGAGCCGCCCGGAGCTGGGTTACCGGCTCCTGCGCCGGCTCGAGTCCGAGATCTCGGAGCTGGGGTACGTCGAGGCCGCGCCGAAGCAGGACGGCCGCAACATGATCATGGTGCTCGCGCCGCACCGCGCCACCAAGGCCGCCGCGGTCGCCGCGACGGCCTCCCGGGGCGGGGCGCCCCGGGAGCGGGCCGCGGAGGAATCCGTCGCTCCGGAGGCCGGCGAGACCGCAGCAGCCGGTGAGACCGGCACGACCGCTGACACCAGCGGCCAGTAACAGGGGAGAGACGTTCCAATGCCGAAGATGAAGAGCCACACGGGCATGGGCAAGCGGGTCCGGGTGACCGGCAAGGGCAAGGTCGTTGCCCAGCAGGCCGGCATGCGGCACAACCTGGAGAAGAAGCCCTCCACCCGTACGCGCCGGCTGACCGGCACCGTCGAGGTGGCCAAGGCCGATGTCAAGCGAATCAAGAAGCTGCTCGGCCGCTGACGCGCGCCACCTGAACCGAAGAAGGAGTTGAGATGGCACGCGTCAAGCGGGCTGTGAACGCCCAGAAGAAGCGTCGTACCCTGCTGGAGACCGCGAGCGGCTACCGCGGTCAGCGCTCCCGCCTCTACCGCAAGGCCAAGGAGCAGGTGCTGCACTCGATGCAGTACGCCTACCGGGACCGTCGTGACCGCAAGGGCGACTTCCGGCAGCTCTGGATCCAGCGGATCAACGCTGGCGCCCGGGCCAACGGCCTGACCTACAACCGGCTGATCCAGGGCCTGCGCCTGGCCGGCATCGAGGTCGACCGCAAGATCCTGGCCGACATGGCCGTCAACGACGCCGCGGCCTTCGCCGCGATCGTCGAGCTGGCCCGTGCCGCCGTGGCGGCCGAGGGCACCGGTGGCGCCGCGGCCCAGGCCGCCTGATCCACCCGCAGCAGCAGATCGAGGCGTCTCCCATGCCCACACCATCGCGCGGGAGGCGCCTCGACGCTGTCTCCGGCCCGTTCACCCCGCGTACCCCGAGGGTCGTCGCGGCCTGCCGGCTGCACCGCCGCCGCGACCGGGACACCACCGGCCGGTTCCTGGCCGAGGGGCCGCAGGCCGTCCGCGAGGCCCTGGCCCGCGCCGGCACCGTCGTCGAGCTGTTCGGCACGCCGGCCGCCCTGGACCGGTACGCCGATCTCGCCGCCGAAGCCGCCCGGGTCGACGTGCCGGTCTCCGAGGTCACCGAGGAGGCCCTCGCGGCGCTCGCGGAGACCGTCGCCCCGCAGGGTCTGGTCGCCGTCTGCCGGCACCTCGACGTACCCCTCGACAAGGCCCTCGCGGGCCGGCCGCGGCTGGTCGCGGTGCTCGCCGAGATCCGCGACCCGGGCAACGCCGGCACGGTGCTGCGCACCGCCGACGCGGCCGGCGCGGGTGCCGTGGTCTTCGCCGGCGACGCGGTCGACCCGTACAACGGCAAGTGCGTGCGGGCCTCCGCCGGCAGCCTGTTCCACGTCGACGTGGTCCGCGCCGCCGACCCGGTCGCCGTGGTCGACGCGCTGCGGGCGGCCGGGCTCTCGGTCTTCGCCACCACGGGGTACGGCGACAGCGACCTCGACGATCTCGCCGACGCCGGCCGGCTCGCCACCCCCACCGCCTGGCTGTTCGGCTCCGAGGCGCACGGCCTGCCCGAGGAGCTGACCGCCGCGGCCGACGCCCGGGTCCGGGTGCCGCTGCACGGGCGCGCCGAGAGCCTGAACCTGGCTGCGGCCGCGGCCGTCTGCCTGTACGCTTCAGCGAGAGCACTGCGCTGACCTTGTGTCACGCGCGCACACAGCAGGGGAGTCGTCCACGTGATGACCGCGTCACGGCGTTCGTTTAGCCAGCCCGCCGGTGTCGGCGGGCGGCGGGCCTGACCCTTCCTCCTGCGTATCTCCCCACCGGCGGGCTGCGGCGAAGCCGCGCGTCCGTAGACTCGCCTAGCCGCCCGTGAGGGCCGGCGCCGCCGTGAGGGAGTGCCCGTTCGCCATGAGCTACCGCAACGATCCGTACGACCCGAAGCAGGTCGCCCTGCTCGACCCGGACGCCCTGGCCGAGGCCGTGGCCGAGGCCGAGAAGGCGTTCGCCGCCGCCACCGACCCGGACGCGCTGCACGCGCTGCGCCCCGCGCACCTCGGTGACCGGGCGCCGGTCTCGCTCGCCCGCCGGGAGATCGGCGCGCTGCCGCCGGCCGCCAAGGCCGACGCCGGCAAGCGGGTCAACGAGGCCCGCCGCGCCATCGAGACCGCGTACGCCGCCCGCCTGGAGGTCTTGGAGCGGGAGCAGGCCGAGCGGGTGCTGGTCGAGGAGCGGGTCGACGTGACCCTGCCGTACGACCGCCGGCCGCGTGGTGCCCGCCACCCGATCAGCACGGTGATGGAGCAGATCAGCGACCTGTTCATCGGGATGGGCTACGAGATCGCCGAGGGGCCCGAGGTCGAGCTGGAGTGGACCAACTTCGACGCCCTGAACATCCCCGCCGACCACCCGGCGCGCGGCCTGATGGACACCTTCCACATCGCCCCGCCGCCCGGGGCCGAGAGCTCGGGCCTTGTCCTCCGCACCCACACCTCGCCGGTGCAGGCGCGCACCATGCTGACCCGCAAGCCACCGATCTACGTGGTGGTGCCCGGCCGGGTGTACCGCACCGACGAGCTGGACGCCACCCACGCTCCGGTCTTCCACCAGGTCGAGGGCCTGGTGGTGGACAAGGGCATCACGATGGCGCACCTGCGCGGCACGCTGGACCACTTCGCCCGGGCCATGTTCGGCGAGGGCGCGAAGACCCGGTTCCGGCCGCACTACTTCCCGTTCACCGAGCCGTCGGCCGAGTTCGACGTGTGGTTCCCGGAGCACCGGGACGGGCCGCGGTGGGTCGAGTGGGGCGGTTGCGGCATGGTCAACCCGCGGGTGTTGCGCGCCTGCGGCATCGACCCGGAGGTCTACTCCGGATTCGCGTTCGGCATGGGCATCGACCGGACCGTGATGTTCCGGCACGGGGTCAGCGACATGCGGGACATGGCTGAGGGCGACGTGCGGTTCACCCGCGCGTTCGGGGTCTGAACGGCGCCAACGAGCTAACGGAGACGGTGGTCAAATAGTCATGCGAGTTTCTGTCAGTTGGCTGCGGGAGTACGTCGACCTCCCCGCCGACCTGCCCTCCGGTGACCTGGAGCAGGCGCTGGTCGACCTCGGCGTCGAGGTCGAGTCCATCGAGGACCTGCGGGAGTCGGTCACCGGCCCGCTGGTGGTCGGTGAGGTCCTGGAGATCGAGGAGCTGACCGGCTTCAAGAAGCCCATCCGGTTCTGCCGGGTCGACGTCGGCACCGCGAACGGCACCGGCGAGCCGCAGGAGATCGTCTGCGGGGCGCGCAACTTCGCCCCGGGCGACCGGGTGGTGGTGATCCTCCCCGGCGGCGTGCTGCCCGGCAACTTCGCCATCGGCGCGCGCAAGACGTACGGCCGCAACTCCAACGGCATGATCTGCTCGGCGAAGGAACTGGGCCTGGGCGACGACCACTCGGGCATCATCGTGCTGCCCGAGGACACCAAGGCCCAGCCCGGCGACGACGCCCGCCCGGTGGTCGGCCTCGACGACGTGGTGGTCGACCTGGAGATCACCCCGGACCGGGGGTACGCGCTGAGCGTGCGCGGCATCGCCCGCGAGCTGTCGCACGCCCTCGGTGTGCCGTTCCACGACCCGGCCGCGATCCCGGCGCCCGGCGGCACCGCCGAGCCGGCGTACCCGGTGCAGGTGCGGGACACCGTCGGCTGCGACCGGTTCGCCGCCCGGATGGTCCGCGGCGTCGACCCGACCGCGCAGACGCCCGGCTGGATGTCCCAGCGACTCACCGTGGCCGGCATCCGCAGCATCTCGCTGCCGGTCGACATCACCAACTACCTGATGCTCGAACTCGGCCAGCCCATGCACGCGTTCGACGCCGACCGGGTCAGCGGCCCGCTGGTGATCCGCCGGGCCGAGCCGGGGGAGAAGCTCACCACCCTCGACGGCGTCACCCGCACGCTGTCGGCCGAGGACATGGTGATCTGCGACGACACTGGCCCGATCTCGCTCGCCGCCGTGATGGGCGGCGAGACCAGCGAGGTGGTCGCCGCCACCACGAACGTGCTCTTCGAGGCGGCGCACTGGGACCCGGCCATGGTGGGCCGCACCGCCCGCCGGCACCGGCTGTTCAGCGAGGCGGCCAAGCGCTGGGAGCGGGGCGTCGACCCGGCCCTGCCGCTGGTCGCGCTGGAGAAGGCGGTCCGGCTGCTCACCGAGCACGGGGGCGGCACGACCGGCGCGGAGATCCTCGACATCGACCACGTCCGGCCGCGTACCCCGGTCACCCTGCCGGCCGACCTGCCGTCGCGGCGGGTCGGGGTGGCGTACTCCCCGGAGCGGGTGGTCGAGCTGCTGGAGCAGGTCGGCTGCACGGTCGAGCGGGGCACCGACCGGCTCGGCGAGGACCCCGGCGAGGTCGGGGTGCCCGTCGCCGGCGGCGGTGAGGTGTTCACCGTGACGCCGCCGAGTTGGCGGCCGGATCTCACCGATCCGGCCGATCTGGTCGAGGAGGTGGTCCGGCTCGACGGGTACGACCGGGTGCCGTCGGTGCTGCCCACCGCGCCGCCCGGCCGCGGCCTCACCTGGCAGCAGCAGCGCCGCCGGGCGGTCGCCCGGTCGCTCGCCGAGCGCGGGTACGTCGAGGTGCTCGCCCACCCGTTCGTCTCCGGCGAGCTGGCCGACCAGCTCGGCCTGCCGGCGGACGACCCGCGCCGCCCGGCGGTGCGGGTGGCGAACCCGCTGTCCGAGGAGGAGCCGCTGCTGCGTACCACGCTGCTCGGCCCGCTGCTCGGCATCCTCAAGCGCAACGTCGGCCGGGGCCAGCGCGACGTGGCGATCTACGAGATCGGCGCGGTGTTCCACCCGCGTCCCGGTGCCGGCGCCCCGCCGGCCATGGGCGTGGACCGCCGCCCCAGCGACGAGGAGTTCGCGGCCGCCGACGCCGTGGTGCCGGACCAGCCGCGGCACGTCGCCGTGGCGTTGGCCGGCGACGTCGAGCCGGCCGGCTGGTGGGGCGCGGGCCGGGCGGCCGGCTGGGCGGACGCCGTCGAGGCCGGCCGGGCCGTCCTCGCCGCCGCCGACATCCCGGCCGACCGGGTCACCGTCCGGGCCGTCGAGCGCGCCCCCTGGCACCCCGGCCGCTGCGCCGAGCTGCTGGTGGACGGCACGGCGGTCGGGTACGCCGGCGAGCTGCACCCGGCCGTGGTGGCGACGCTGGAGCTTCCCCGCCGCACCTGCGCCATGGAGCTGAACCTGGACGCGCTGCCCCCGGCGCCGATGGTGGCCGGCCCGGCCGTCTCCACCTTCCCGCCCGCGCTGATCGACGTGGCGCTGGTGGTGGACGAGTCGGTGCCCGCCGCCGAGGTCGAGAAGGCCCTCGTCGAGGGGTCCGGCGAACTGCTGGAGGACGTCCGGCTCTTCGACGTGTACGCCTCCGAGCAGCTCGGCGCGGGCCGCAAGTCGCTGGCGTACAAGCTGACGTTCCGCGCCCCGGACCGGACGCTCACCGTCGAGGAGGCGGTGGCCGCTCGGGACGCGGCGGTGGCCGAGGCGGCCCGGCGCTTCGGCGCCACCCTGCGCGGCGCCTGACCGGTACCGCCCGGCGGATGGCTGATGGTGGCGGCCGTGCTCGTGCCGGCCGCCACCACCGCCGGCCCGTCGCTCAGCGCTCGGGGTGGCGCCGGACGAAGTCCTGGTAGGTCTCGTTGGCGAGTTCGATCTCGCGGACCTGCGCGGCCAGCTCGGCCCGGCGGATGTCGGCCGCCGCCCGGGCGCGGGCCAGCCGCAACTCGTGCCGACGGTCCCGGATGCGCGACCAGCTCCGGACGGCGGCCCAGGCGATCCAGCCGCCGGAGGCGGCCAGCCCGGTCACCGCGAAGGCGAGCAGGAACTCCATCTCGGCATTCTCCTCCGCCCGGTCAACCGACGTCCCGGCGTGCCGCCAGCCAGCTGCCGAGCCCGAACATCAACAGTACGTAACCCAGCAGGACGACGGTCGGCACCAGCGGGCCGGCAGACTCGATCACGCCCGGGGTGCCCCCGTCGAACTGCGACCGTGCGCCCAGCGCGCCGGCCAGCGCGCCGGAACTCGGTGCCAGCAGCACCTTCTGCGCCGCCGTCAGCGGGCTCAGCACGAGGGCGAGCCCGCTGATCGCGTTCTCCAGCACCAGCGTCCAGATGAGACCGACCGCGATCGCCGTGGTGGCGCTGCGGAACGCGATCGCCAGGAACCAACCCACGCTGGCGTGCGCGGTGCAGATCAGCCAGGCGGCAGCCACGGCGCCGGCGAGGTCGGCGGCGGGTGGCCAGTCGGCGGCCCGTCCCTCGGCGGCGGCCAGCGACCCGGTGGTCACCGCCAGCAGGACGAAGGTGAGCACGGCGATCAGCAGGGTCAGGCCGCACAGGACGACGGCGTGCCCGGCCATCACCTGCGCGCGCCGGGGTCGCTGGGTGAAGAGGAGGTTCCAGGTCCCCCAGCGGTACTCGTTGCCGACCACCAGCGCGCCGAGGATGACCACGATGGCGCCGCCGAAGAGCGGGAACAGCCCGATCCCGGTGGGCACGAGCTGACCCGGCAGGACGGTGGCCAGCAGGGACTCGGCGGCGTCCGTCTCCTTCGGATCGCCGGCGAGGGCCAGGTGCACGAGGTACGGGACGCCGATGCCGAAGGCGAGCGCGAGGGCGGCCCAGGTCGCGGTGACCGTCCAGACCGCCGGCCGCTTCCGGTCGGCGAACCAGGCCGCCCGCACCGAGGCCATCATCGGGTCCCTCCCGTCGTGGTCGTCTGCTCCTGGCGGGTGTGCCGCTCGGGCGCGGTCAGTTCCAGGAAGGCCTCCTCCAGCGAGTGGCGCAGCGGGCGCAGTTCCCGTACGTCGATCCCGGCCTCGATCAGCCGCCGGTTGAGTGCCGCGGCGAGCGCCGGGTCCGTGGTGACCCGCAGCCGCCCGTCGACCGCCTCGACCGCCCGGACCCGGTCGTGTGCGCGTAGGCACGCCGCCGCCTCGTCCAGCGGGTCGGCGTCGATCAGCAGCACCGCTTGGCCCAGCGTCCCGCGCAGCTCGTCGGGCGTGCCGTCGGCGATCAGCCGGCCGCCGTCGATGACCACGATGCGGTCGCAGATCTGCTCCACCTCGCCGAGGACGTGACTGGACAGCAGCACGGTGCGGCCGTTGCGGCCGAGCTCGCGGAGCAGCTCGCGGATGTCGGTCACCCCGGCCGGGTCGAGGCCGTTGGTGGGTTCGTCCAGGATCAGCAGGCTCGGCTCCTTGAGCAGGGCGGCGGCCACACCGAGGCGCTGCTTCATGCCGAGGGAGTACGTCCGGAACGTCGATCCCGCCCGGTCGGTCAGCCCGACGTCGGCCAGCACCCGGTCGGCGGCCGTGTCCGGCACGCCCGCGTACCGGGCGGCCAGCCGCAGGTTGTCCCGGCCGGACAGGTGCGGATAGAAGGCCGGCGACTCGATGAGCGCGCCCACCTTGGCCAGTTGCTCCGGTGTGCCGGGTGAGCGGCCCAGCACCCGGATCGAGCCGCTGGTCGGCCGGACCAGCCCGACCAGCATCCGCATGGTGGTGGTCTTGCCGGCCCCGTTGGGGCCCAGGAAGCCGAGGACCTCGCCCTCGCGTACCCGCAGGTCGAGGCCGTCGACCGCGGTGACCCCGCCGGGATAACGCTTCGTCACCTCATGGACTTCAATGGCAAAACGGTCACTGCTCAACGTGGTACCGCAATCGGGTGATGCCGGGCGAGTGCCGGTCGACCGGAATTTCCTTTGCGTTCATCCGCAGTCCTTCGAATTCCCGACCGCATCACAGGGTTAATTGTGTGCCGTCAATTAACTGTTCGTTTCGATGGAGTTGGGTCGGTCACGTCCGGTTTGCCGCACGGTCGCGTAGCCGTAACTCGCTGTCGCCAACGGCCAGCCCTGCCGTCATGAAAGGCGCTCTGACCTGCTGCGGCATGGACGGCGCCCATAGCCTAGCGGAGGTTGATCGGCTCTGGAAGGTCGGCCGAGCGCGCGGGCGGCGAGCTTTGTCTTAGCCGCAGCTCAATGCCGTTGAATTTACGTACGACACTGCGCGGCGCGAAACATTCTGTTGACTTAATACTTGATCTTGGGCAGCATGAAGACACTTTCAAGACCGCCGAAGTCGTTCTCATGGGGGGCGCATGAACCAGCCGTCGGACGGTGGAACAAGCCTGGAAGTGCGTCCCAAGCTGCGGCATGACGTGGTCTTCCTGGACGCCCCTGCCGGCGCGTACCTGCGCGGCCCGGACAGCGCATTCCTGATCAAGGGCAAGTCGGCCTTCCGCTGGTTGACGTCGCTGAGTCCCTACCTGACCGGCGAACACACGCTGGGCCAGCTCACTGCCGCCCTCGACCCGGGGCAGCGGCAGACCGTGCTCACCCTGGTCCGCGCCCTGATCTCCCGGGGTTTCGCCAAGAACGCGGGGGACCGCACCGAGCTGTCGGAGCCGGTTTCCCGTCGGTTCGCCGCCCAGATCGAGTTCATCGACCACTTCGCGGATGACCCCACTGCCCGGTTCCAGCGCTTCCACACCGCCCGGGTGGCGCTCTGCGGCGGGGGAGAGGCGTTGCTCGCCGCGGCGAGCGGCCTGCTCCGCAACGGGTGCGTGCGGCTGGACCTCCACCCGGACGACGACCCCGCCTCGTACGCCGAGGCGCTGCAACACGAGCTGGCGGAGCTGCGCGCCGACGGCCTGCCGGCAGAGGTCACGTTCCCCGGAGGGGCGCCCGACCTGCGCGCGGTGGACGCGGTGGTCCACTGCGCCGGCCCCGCCGGCCTGGCCCGCCTGGCCGAGCTGGCCCGCGCCGCACACCGGGAGGGTGCGCTGCTCGTACCGGTGACCTGGGACGACCGGCGGGCGGTGGTCGGACCGACCGTCGCGGCGGGGCAGAGCCCCTGCTGGCACTGCGCCCAGCTCCGCCTCACGGCCGGCGACGATCCGGCGGCGGCCGCGGAGTTCTGGCGACAGCTCGCCCTCGGCGACCCCGCCGCCGCGGCGCCGCTGCCCGAGGTGACCGCGCGGATGCTCGGCAACGCCGCCGCCTTCGAGCTGTTCCGGGCCCTCACCGACGCGATCGCCCCGGACACCGCCGGCGGGGCGCTGCTGCTCGACACGGACACCCTCGAGTCCAGCCGGGAGCGGGTGCTGCCACACCCCGGGTGCCCGGTGTGTCGGCACGTCGAGGTGACCGAGCCGGGGCCGCCGGCGGTCTCCGACGACGAGACCTACCAGCGGGCCGAGGCCCTGGTGTCGCCGAATGCCGGCGTCTTCACCCGGTTCGTCGACGACCCGCTGGAGCAGGCCCCGCTGAAGACGGCCCGGCTGCGGCTGCCCGGCCGGCGCGGCCCGCGTGAGGTGACCGCCTTCGACGTGCACACCGTGATGGGTGCCCGACTGGCCGCCTACCGGGCGGCGGTCCGCGACCACGCCGCCCGGTACGCGGATCCGGCCGCGGCGGTCACCGCCTCGGCGGCCGAGCTGCGCGAGCGGGGCGAGCGTCCGGTGCCCTGGGCGGAACTCACGTCGGCGACCGCCGTGCCCGAAGACAGGCGGCCGGTCCGCTGGCTGCGGGCGGTCGTGCTGGGGCGGGCGGAGTCCGTGTGGGTGCCCGCTGCGCTGGCGCTGGCCACCTCCGCGTTCAACGCCGAGGGCTGGGCCGAGCCGACGGTGGCCGGCGCGGCCGCCGGCGGCACCCTCGACGAGGTCATCGACCGGGGGCTGGCGGACGCGCTGGCCTACCGGGCGCTGACCGCCGCGCTGCGGGGCCGGGACGAGATGCGCGTGGTGAACGAGGAGGACCTGGTCGGCGACGAAGACACGGCCTTCGTGGTCAAGGCCGCCCACCGGTTCGGCCGCCGGCTGTCCGTGTTCGCGCTGGCCGGGGCCGACCCGGCGCACGCCGTGCTCGCCGTCGCCGAGCCGCCCGGGGGCGGCGACCGGGACTGGGCGTTGGCCGGCGGGTTCGACCCGGTCGCCACCCGGCTGGCGGCCGTCCGGGACGCGGTCGGGCGCGTCCAGGTGCGGCACTTCGAGAACGCCGTCGCCGACCTCGGGGACCCGGTGCTGCGCGACTTCGATCCGGCCACCCTCACCGCCGCCACCCCCGCGGGTACGGCGGGAGCGACCACCGACCGCGCGGCCGTGCTGGCCGCGCTGGACGAGCAAGGAATGAGCGCCCTGCTGGTCGAGACGACCACCCGGGACGTCCGGGCCACCGGGGCCTTCCGCAGCGGGGTGGTCCTGCTGCGCCGGCCCGCTCCGGCGGCCGACTGAACCACCACGTCAGTGGTTTCGGCGAGGCACGCACCACGAAGGGAGGTGGAAACATGCCGATCACCCTGAACGACGAGCTCCGCGAGCTGGAGACCGAGACCTTCGAGATCGAGGAGGTCGAGGACGGCGGCGAGGCGCTCGCCGCGACGAGCTCCAGCTGCTCCTGCTCCAGCTGCTGCAGCTGCAGCACCTCGAGCTGCTGCAGCACCAGCACCAGCACCTCCAGCTGCGGCTGACCGGGTGAACGGGGTTGCCCCCGACGCTGACGACTTCCAGTCCCCGGTGGGACGCCGCACGAACGACCGCACCATCCGCCGCCGGCCCACACCGGCGAGTAGCCCCTGCGTGCCTCCGCTGGATCCACCGTGGTGGTGCAACGCGGACCCACCGATGACTGGCGCCACCGCGGCTCAAGGAGAGGCCCGTGACTCAACCCCCGACATCCGGCGTACTGCCCGAATCGGTCCGCAGCGAGTTGCACGACCTGCAGACCGAGACGTTCGAGGTCGAGGACATCGCTGAGCTGTCCGCCGACCTGATGGACATCTGCAGCAGCAGCACGAGCACGTCCAGCTGCTCCAGCTGCAGCACGTCCAGTTGTTGCAGCTGCACCTCGTCGAGTTGCAGCAGCACCAGCTGAGCCACGGTGCCGCCCGGTCGCTCCGGACGTCCGGCCGGCACCGCGGCCCTGATCGCCTTGAGGGGAGGTAGAAGGAAATGCCGGAACTGACTGAGGAACTCCGCGCGTTGGAGACGGAGACGTTCGAGATCGAGGACGTCGACGCCATCGACGCGATGGTCATGGACTGGTCCAGCTCCAGCTGTTCCTGCTCCAGTTGCTGCAGTTGCAGCACGTCGAGCTGCTGCAGCAGCAGCACCAGCACCGGATGCGGCGGCGGCTGACCGAGCCCATCGCCGTAACCGTCCCCGCCGGCGAGCCACGTCGGCGGGGCGCCGGTCCCATCCCATCCGCACCAGGTAGCGAATGCAGACAGGTGAACCGCATGATCGTCGATGTCCGGACCACCTCCACCGGCTGGGACAGCAGCCTCAAGCAACTTGGCGAGGCGTTCCACGAGCGACGCCAGGACCGGGTGCGGCAGTCGGCCCGGCCGGCCGCGCCGCTCGACGGGGTCACCGTGCGCATCGCCGCCCTCGGCCTGACCGACGCGTACGCCGACGGCGGCGAGGGCCTGACCGGGGACGTGGTGCCGATCTGGCTGCACGGCGCGACCGCGCTGGTCGGGCCACGCTGGACGGACACCGACGACGCGACGGGCGACCGCCCCGGCCCGTGCCCGCTCTGTGTGCAGCGGCGCTGGCAGGCCATCCGGGTACGCGAGGAGCGGCACGCCCTCGAGCACCAGGCCCGGGTCGGCACCGTGGCACCGCTGCCCCACCTGACGCCGTTCGCGGTCGACGCGCTGTGGCAGCTCCTGCTGGACGCCTGCCGCCCCCGAGCCGACCGGCCCGGCGTCGGACGCCTGCGACAGCTGCGGATGGACACCCTGGAGACCATCGTCGTCGAGGTGCTGGCCGACTCCGAGTGCCCGGCCTGCGCGACCATCCGGCCGGACACCGCCGAGGCCGCGGTCATCCCGCTCACCAGCCGGCCCAAGCCGGACCCGTCCGCTTACCGGCTGCGGTCGGCCGACGCGCTGGACCTCCCGGTCGCCGCGTTGGCGAACCCGGTCGTCGGAGCGCTGGGCGGCGGCGCGCTGCGCGCGTACAACGCCACCGCCACCGCGCCGGTGACCGGCTACTTCCGGATCCGCAGCCGCTACGACCTGCACGAGATGTGGTGGAGCGGGCACGCCAACAGCTACGGCAGCAGCGAGACCTACGCGCTGCTGGAAGGGCTGGAGCGGTACGCCGGTCAGTTCCCCCGGGCGCGGCGGACCACCGTTGTCGACAGCTACGCCAACCTGGCCCCGGACGCCCTCGACCCCGCCGGCCTCGGCTACCACCCGGCGTTCTACCACGGGCACGGGCTCTACTACGCCCCGTACTCGCCGGATGCGCCGATGCCCTGGGTCTGGGGGTGGTCCCTGCGCGACCGCGCCCCCCGCCTCGTACCCGAGCAACTCGTCTACTACCTGGACCGCCGCACCGACCACCGCAAGTTCGTGCAGGAGTGCTCCAACGGCTGCGCCAGCGGCAGCTGCCCGGAGGAGGCGCTGCTGCACGGCATGCTCGAACTCATCGAGCGGGACGCCTTCCTGCTCGCCTGGTACGGCTCGGCCCGGCTCGCCGAGATCGACCCGGCCACCTGCCGCGACGAGCGGGTGCACTTCATGCTCGACCGGGTGGACCTGCTCGGGTACGACATCCGGCTGTTCGACACCCGCGCCGACCTGCCCGTGCCGGTGGTCACCGCGGTGGCGGTCAAGCGCGGCGACGGGCTCGGTCAGCTCTGCTTCGCCGCCGGCGCCAGTCTCGACCCGGACGACGCGGTGCGCGCCGCCGTCTGCGAGACCGCCTCCTACGTGCCCGGCTTCGACGAACGGGTCGCCGCCAGCGAGCCGGAGCTGCGCGAGATGACCCGGGACTACACCAAGGTCACCGAGCTGAGCCACCACGCCCTGCTGTACGGGCTGCCCGAGATGACCCGCCACGCCGCGTTCCTCTTCGACGACCCGCCGCGGCGGTCGATGGACGAGTTGTACGCGGACTGGCTGTCGGTCCGGCCGACCCACGACGACCTGCGGGCCGACGTGGAGTACCTCACCGGGCTGATCGCCCGGCTCGGCGGCGACGTCGTCGCGGTCGACCAGACCTGCCCGGAGCAGGAGGTCGCCGGAGTGCACACGATGGCGGTGGTGGCGCCCGCCCTGGTGCCCATCGACTTCGGCTGGCAGCGGCAGCGGGTGCTCTGGAGCGACCGGCTGGAGCGCCACCTGGCCCGGGGCACGCAAGGACCAGACCGGCTCGGCGCCACCGGCCGCAACCCCCGCCCGCACCCCTTTCCGTAGGAGCACCGACATGCAGCAGGAGGCCCTCGCGGTCGTCCGGGAGTACGCGGAAGCGGTGTTCCGCCGGGCCCGGGTCCCGATGGAACCGCTCAACTACGAGGTGGACTGGGCCGACCAGCCCTCCCGGCACACCAGCTACCCGGGCGCCCCCCGGGTGCCGCTGCCGGTGGCGCTGCCCGACCTGCCCACCCTGCGTGACCTGTTCACCGGGGAGCACCTGCCGCCGCCCCGGGGCTGGTCGTTGGACAGCCTGGCCACGCTGCTGCGTCTGTCGTACGGGGTGCTCGACCGCCGGCTCACGGTGAACTGGAACCAGGACCTGGCCAAGCGGGCGCACTTCGAGCACGCCGTCTGGGGGCGGGGCACCGCCTCCGGCGGCGGCATGTACCCGGTGGAGCTCTTCCTGGTCGCCGGGCCCGCGGCGCCGCTGCTGCCCGGGGTCTACCACTACGGCACCGGCCAGCACGTGCTGGAGCGGCTGGTGCTCGGCGACGTCAGCGGCACGGTACGCGCCGCCGTGGGCGACCGGGCGGGGAACGCGGACAGCTTCCTGGTGGCGAGCATCCGGTTCTGGAAGAACTCCTTCAAATACAACAGCTTCTGCTACCACGTGGTCACCCAGGACCTCGGCGCCCTGCTCGGCTCCTGGGACCTGCTCGCCCGCGCGCTCGGCGTGCCGCTGCCCCGGCTGCTCGGCTTCGATCCCACGCCGGTGGACCGGCTGCTCGGCTTCGACAGCGACCGGGAGAGCGTCTTCGCGGTCGTACCCCTGGACTGGGCCGACGCCCACCCGGACGCCGGCACCTGCCTCGACGCCGGCTCCGGCCTTGACCGCCGCACCGGGCCGGACGGCGGCGGTCGCGTGGTCGGACCCGCCGGCGCCCGGCCGGCCGCAGAGGTCCACGTCGGGTATCCGGCCTTCGAGCGGTCCCGCCGGCTGCGGGACTTCCCGGCCGTGACCGGCGTGCACCGCGCGGCGGCGGCCCCCGCCGATCCCGCCCCGGACGCCCTGGCCGACGCCGCGCCCCGGGACGTGTCCGGCGACCCGCTGGCCCTGCCCGCGCCGCAGCTGGAGCGGCTGCAGCGTCCCCTGTCGACGGTCCTCACCACCCGGTCCAGCAGCTTCGGCCGGTTCCGGCGGCCGCCCGAGCTGACCGCCGCCGACCTCGGCACCACCCTCGCCTTCGCCACCGCCGGCCGGCACCACCCGGCCGACGTCGGGCTGCCCGGGGACGCGCCGGCCCTCACCCGCCTCTGGGTCTTCGCGAACCACGTCGACGGCCTCGACGCCGGCACCTACGCCTACTGCTCCCGCCAACACGCGCTGCTGCCCGCCGCGGCCGAGCCCGACGGCGGCATGTCCGCCTTCCTGCAACAGCAGTACTTCCTCACCAACTACACCATGGGCCAGGTCGGAGCGGTGCTGGCGATCGCCGGCCGACTCGACGCCGTGCTCGACGCCGTCGGCCCGCGCGGCTACCGCATCCTCAACGCCGAGATCGGCGCCGTCGCCCAGCGCGCCTACTGCGCGGCCACCGCGCAGCGGCTGGGCTGCGGCGCCGTGCTGGGGTTCGACAACGTCGCCATGGACGCGGCCCTCGGCCTGACCGGGACCGACGAACGGACCGTGTTGTTCCTGCTGCTCGGGCGGCACCCGGACGGCGCCGCCGACCTGGTGTACCGGCTGTGACCACCCGCCTCGCGAAGACGTCGACGAAGGAGAGCCCCGTGACGGTGTCCCTGCCCGCACCAGCGGTCACCGAGCTGACCTGGCGGATGCCGGAGGTGTTCATGCTCCGCACCGCCGGCCTGCCGCTGGAGGTCGCCGACCGGCTCGCCTTCGACCGCAGCGCCGCCTGGGCCCGCCGCGTCCTCGACCTGGAGGACCGGCTGCGGGCGACCGGGCCGCCGCTGGCCGACGCGCTCCAGGAGGCGGTGGCCCGCAACCTCGAGGACGACCGGCTGCGGCGGCGGCTGATCCGGCTGCGCCGGGACGTGTGGAACCTGCGCCGCCCCGATCCCGCCGACCCTGCCGGCTGGCCGGCCGGGCCGCTGGGCGGGGACACGCACCGGATGCTGGTCGGCTGGCTGGAGACCTTCGCCGCGTACCGGCGGGAACTGGCCGACGGCGCCGAGGTGCTGGACGGTGAGCTGGCGGAACGCCGGGCGGTGCTGCACGAGCTGGCCGAGGACCCGGACCTGCGCGGGGGCATCCTGCTCGCCTCCCCGTCGCTGGACCAGTACCTGCCCGCGTACCTCAGCACCCCTGGGCGGCTCGGCAAGCGGGCCCGGCGGGTGGAGCGGTCGCTGCTGGAGTACGCGCTGCGCACCGCCGCGAAGACCAGCCCGTTCAGCCGGCTGACCACGGTCAACGTCGGCACCTTCGGCCCGGGTGCCGGCAGGCTGCTCGATGTGGTGCCGGTGACCG
Organism: Micromonospora sp. NPDC007271; assembly: GCF_040634005.1. Classification (NCBI taxonomy): domain Bacteria; kingdom Bacillati; phylum Actinomycetota; class Actinomycetes; order Micromonosporales; family Micromonosporaceae; genus Micromonospora; species Micromonospora sp. NPDC007271. The sequence goes on along the minus strand of NZ_JBEYER010000042.1, from coordinate 25,031 downwards.
ACCGGACCGGGGCGGCGAAGCGGGGCGCGGCCCGGCTGAACCTGGCCGCGCTGGGCCGGTTGTCGGCTGTCGTGCTCGCCGACGAGGCGCTGCGCGCGGACCTGCCGGTCGCCCTCACCACCGGCTGGCGCATCGAGCGTGGCCGGCTGCGCTACCTGCGCCGGCGGCGGACCAGCTCGGAGGACGGCGAGGCCGCGATCACCCTGGAGTCGATCCACGAGTCGCTGTTCGTGCTGCCCACCGGCCGGGTGCTGCACGACATCCTGGCCGCGCTGGACGGCGGCCGGGTGCGGCGGATGGCCGACCTGGTCGCCGACCTGGCCACCGCCGACCGTCCCGCCGCGGAGATCGAGCAGTACCTGCACCACCTGCTGCGGGTGGGCCTGCTGGTGGTGCCGAACCTGCACCTGGACATCCACGCCGACGATCCGGTCGAGGGCTACCGGCGGGCGCTGGGGAAGATCGGCCGGGACTGGGCCGACCGGCTCGCCGCGCGGGTCGACACCGTCAACCAGCTCGCCGCCGGCTATCCCGACCACGACGTGGCCGGCCGTCGCCGGGTGCTCGCCGACATCCGGCGGGAGCTGGTCGCGGCCCACGCGGACCTCGGCCGCGCCGACGTCCCGGCCCCCCGGACCCTGGTGTACGAGGACGCCACGCTGCGTACCCGGGTGCCGGTCACCGCCGACCGGGGCCGGTGGGAGCGGGACGTGCTGCCCGGGCTGCGGGCGTTGGCCCGGATCATGCCGGTGTTCGACATCAACCTGCCGCGCCGGCTGGCCACGAAGGGCTTCTTCCTGGCCCGCTACGGCGCCGGTGGGCGCTGCGACGACCTGCTCAGCTTCGCCCACGAGTTCCAGCAGGACTTCTTCGAGCACTACAGCGGGCGGATGATGCGCCGTCGGGCGTTCGACGCGGACAACGCGTACGTGCGGCAGGAGAACTGGTTCCGGCAGGCGGAGATCACCGCGCTGGACGACGCCCGGATCGAGGTGGCCCGGCGGATGAACGAGGCGTACGACCGGTTGCCGGCCGGCGCCGAGGAGCTGCGCCTGGACGACGACTTCATGGTCGACATCGCCGCCATGGTGCCGGAGACGCTCGGCACGCTCGATCCCCGGTCCTTCTTCCTTCAGCTCGCCGACCAGGGCGACCGGCACCGGGTGGTGGTCAACCGGATCTACTCCGGGATGACGCTGCTCTTCTCCCGCTTCGCCCACCTCTTCGCCGATGAGGATCTCGCCGGCACGCTCCGCGCCGAACTGGCCCGGCTCCAGCCGCCCGGCGCGGTGCTCGCCGAGCTGAAGGGCGGGTACGACGCCACCAACCTGAACCTGCACCCGGCGGTCACCCCGTACGAGCTGGTCTGCCCGGGGGAGATCAGCTTCCGCCCGGCCGCCGAACAGGTCCACATGGACGACCTCACCGTCGAACACGACCCGGCGACCGACCGGCTGCTGTTGCGTTCCCGCCGGCTCGGTGCCGAGGTCATCCCGGTCTACCTGGGATTCCTGCTTCCGATGGCGCTGCCCGAGGTGCAGCAGGTGCTGCTCACCTTCGCCTACCTGGGCATGGCCCAGCCGGACCTGTGGGCCGGTACCACCGTGCCGCTGCCCGGTCGCGGGATGGCCGGCTATCCCCGGATCGTGCACGGCGACCTGGTGCTGCAGCGGCGGATGTGGAAGCTGCACCCGGACCACCTGCCGCCGGCGCGTACCCCGGAGCAGAGCGACGCGGACTGGTTCCTGCGCTGGCAGCGGTGGCGGCGCGACAACGGCCTGCCCCGGCGGGTCTTCGCCACGCCGGAGGGCACCCGGCTCACCCCGGCCGCCGGCGACGACGGCCAGCCCGGGGGCCAGCCCGGCGCGGGCGGCCGGCCGGACCACAAGCCGCTCTACGTCGACTTCGACAGCCACTTCTGCCTGCAGTTGCTGGAGGCGACCGGCCGGGGAGCGGGCAGCCGCCTGGTGCTCACCGAGATGCTGCCGAACCGCGACGAGCAGGTGCTCCGTGGCCCCGGCGGCACCCACGTCACCGAACTGACCGTGGAACTCAACGGCGTCCGCGCCGGAAAGGTGGACCGATGACCGACTTCCCCTCCCCGGTAGAGCACGGCTGGCTCAGCGTCCACGTCTTCTACGCCAGCAACGCCAACCCGATGCTCGTCGAGGGCGTCCGGCCGTTGGTGGACGAGCTGCGGGCCGAGGGGCTGATCAGCCGGTACTTCTTCATCAAGTACTGGATGGAGGGGCCGCATGTGCGACTGCGGGTGCTGCCGGCGCCCGGCGTCGACCCGGCGGTGGTCCGGGCCCGGGTGGACGAGGCGATCGAAGCGTTCCTGCGCCGCCGACCCGCGCTCTACGAGGTGGACAGCGAGGGGCTGGGCGACCTGTACAAGCAGATGTTCCTCGCCGAGTACGGCCGGCAACGGTGGGACGAGGAGTACGGCCCGGACGGCGTGATGCCGATGCGGGGGAACAACAGCTACCACCACATCCCGTACGAGCGGGAGTACGGCCGCTACGGCGGACCGGCCGGGATCGAGCTCGCCGAGTGGCACTTCGAGCACTCCAGCGACGTGGTGCTGGACCTGCTGGCCACCACCAACGTGCACGTCCGCCCGGTGCTGCTCGGGCTCTCCGCCCAGCTCAGCATGATGATGTGCGCGGTCTTCCTCGGCGACGACCGGCGGATCGCCGACTTCCTCGACGAGTACCGCCGGTTCTGGGAGGTCTCCTACTCCGAGCCGAGCGACGAGTACCACGCCAGCTTCGACACCAGCTACCGCCGGATGGACGCCGCGTTGCGCGGGCGGCTGGCGCAGATCCGCGCCTCCGCCCGGGGCGGGGCCGACGTCCGGCCGGGCGGCGTGGAGGGCCGCTGGTCGGCGCACTGCCGGGAGCTGCGGGACCGGGTGGGCGCCGCGGTCGACCGGGGTGACCTGGTGTTCCAGCGCGGCGGCGGCGAACCCGTCCCGGTCCGGGACCTGGACGTCGCGCTGCCCATCCTGCTCAGCTCGTACGTGCACATGACGAACAACCGGCTCGGCGTGAGCATCCTCGACGAGATCTACCTGTCGTACGTGATGCGGACCGCGCTGCTCGACGACCTCGCCCCGGCCGGTCCGCGATGACCACGGTGGACGCGACCTGGACCCGGCCCCGGCTGCGGGCCGGGATCGTGCTCGGCCCGGGCCAGTGGCGGGGCGAGAAGTTGGTCCACCACGTCAAGGACCCGGAGACCGGCTGGTACTACCGGATCGGGCCGCGCGAGCACTTCCTGCTGGCCCGGATGGACGGCACCCGGACGCTCGACGACCTGGCCGCCGAGTACGCCGCCGAGTTCCGGCGGCGGCTCGGGCCGGAGAACTGGCAGCAGCTCTTCGGCATGCTGCACCAGCGGCAACTGCTCGACGGCGCCACCGATCCGGCGACCGTCGCCCGGCTCACCGCGACGGCCGCCGACGGCGCGGCGAAGACCCGGCGCGGCCCGCTGTCGGCCCGCTGGCCGCTGTACGACCCGGACCGGTTCTTCGACCGGCTGCTGCCCCGCCTGGCGCCGCTGTTCACCTGGTGGTTCGTCCTGCCGGCGCTGCTGGTGGTGCTGGCGGTCGCCGGCTACGTGGCGCTGGACCTGCCGGCGCTGCTCGACCTGGTCGGCCGGGGCGACCGCCCCCTCGCGGCGATCCTGGCCGCCGTGGTGATCACCTGGGTGATCGTCTTCCTGCACGAGTGCGCCCACGGCCTGACCTGCCGGCACTTCGGCGGGCGCGGCACCGAGATCGGGCTGATGTGGCGCTTCCCGCTGCTGGCCCCGTACTGCAAGGTCGACGACATCGTGCTGTTCACCCCGCGCCGGCGGGTGGCCACCGCGTTCGCCGGCGTGTTCGTCAGCATGCTGGCCCTGGTGCCGTTCGCCGCGATCCGGCTCTGGGGCCCGCCCGGGGCGTTCCACGACCTGGCCGGCACCATGCTGCTCTTCGGCACCGCGACCGCCGCGCTCAACCTGGTGCCCTTCCTCCGGCTCGACGGCTACTACATGCTCAGCCACGCGCTGAACCTCGGCGATCTGCGGACCGACAGCTACCGGTTCTACGGCCGGCTGCTGCGGCAGGGCCCGAGCGCGGTCCGCGGCTACCGTCCCCGGGACCGGGTGGCGTACGCCCTCTACGGCCTGGCCTCTCTGGTCTTCGCGGTGACGGTGCTGACGCTGCTGGTCCGCTACTGGTACGTCTCGCTGGCCCGCTGGGTCGGCCCCGGGTGGGCCGTCGCCATCCTGGTCGCCGAGGCGGTGGTGCTGGTGGCCCTGGCCGCCCGCGTCGCCCGCCGACAGCGGGTGAATCGGGCGACCTGACTCTTCCTACGCCACCGCGTGGAATACTGCCCCGAAAGGGACGAGTGGGGCAGATCTATATGGCCATGCGGGGTGCGGCGGCTGAGCTGCCGGGGAGCCGTGAGCCCCCACAGCGGGCCGGCTTCGTCGAACTGCTGTTCGACGTGGTGCTCGTCTTCGCCCTCACCCGCCTCTCCGACCGCCTGGTCGCGCACCTGAACTGGCACGGCTTCTACTCGGCGATGGTGCTGACCCTGGCTCTCTGGTGGCTCTGGTACCGCATGGCCTGGACCACCAACCGGTACGACCCCACCCGCCCGATGATCCAGGTCATGGTCATCGTGACCATGCTCGGCGCCCTGTTGATGGCCGCCGCGCTGCCGGCCGCCTTCGAGGCTTACGCGGCCGTCTTCGCCGGGGTCTACGTCGCCGTCCAGGTGTTCCGGCACCTCTGGCTCGTGCTGTTCGGCGGGGACGGTTACGCCCGCGGGGTCAGCATCCGGATCGTCTTCTGGTCCTGCATCTCGGCGGTGCCGTGGATCGCCGGGATCTTCGCGGCCGGCGGCCTGCGACTGGCCTGCTGGACCGTGGCGGTCCTCGTCGACTACGCCGCCGGGGTGCTGGACTTCCCCACGCCGTGGCTGGGCCGCGCCGGACTGCGCGGCCAGCCGATCGCGGAGGAGCACCTGACGGAGCGCTACCGGCAGGTCCTCATCATCGCCTTCGGCGAGACCATCCTGACCTCCGGCATCCAGATCAGCCCGTACGGCTTCCAGAGCGAGCGGACGGCCGCCCTGCTCGTGGCGTTCGTGATCACCGTGCTGCTCTGGCAGATCTACTACTACCGGGCGGGCGAGTTGCTCCCCACCGCCATCGCGTCGTCCCGGCGCCCGGCCTACGTCGGCGAACTCGCGTCCTACGCGCACCTGGTGATGGTGATCGGCGTCGCGGTCAGCTCCGTGGGTGACCGGCTGATCATCGCGCAACCCTTCGACAAGAGCACGTTGTCGCGGATCATGGTCATCCTCGGCGGACCGGCGCTGTTCCTGGCCGGCCGGGCGATGCTCGACTACGCCGCCTTCAGTCGGGTCTCCTGGTCGCGGCCGATCGGCCTGGTGCTGCTCGCGGTCCTGGTCCCGGTGGTCCATGTGCTGCCGCCCCTGCTGGTGGCCCTGGCCGCTGCCGTGGTGCTGGCCGGCATCGCCACCTCCAACGCGATCAGCTGGCGCCTGTTCCCGAGGGAGACGGCGCCGCCGTCCGACGTGCGGGGCGGGAGCTGACGGTCCGGCAGTGCCCCGCCGCGCCGGACGAAGGCGCCCGGGCCGACCAGCCGCCGTCGAATTTCATGCAGTCTGCCGTATGAAGTTGCAGTGCCGTCTCGATCTCTGTTAGCCTGTGTTGCATAGTCATGCGGAGGTGAGTATGGGTATCCGGGTAGCGGTCGCCGGGGCCAGCGGGTACGCCGGTGGTGAACTGCTGCGCCTGCTCGCCGGGCACCCCGAGTTCGACCTCGTCGCGGCCACCGCCCACGCCCAGGCCGGCCGACCCGTCGCCGCCGTACACCCGCAGCTCGCCGGGCTGGACCTGATGCTCGGGACGACCGACCCGGCCACCCTGGCCGACGCGGACCTGGTCTTCCTGGCCCTGCCGCACGGCGAGTCGGCGGCCCTCGCCGCGGCCCTGCCCCCGGCGGTCAAGGTGGTCGACCTCGGTGCCGACCACCGGCTGCGCGACGCGGCTGCCTGGTCCCGGTACTACGGCGGCCCGCACGCCGGCGCCTGGACCTACGGCCTGCCCGAGCTGCCCGGCCAGCGGGCCGCGATCGCCGTGGCGTCGCGGGTCGCCAACACCGGCTGCTACGCGGTGGCCACCACCCTCGCCCTGGCCCCGCTGATCGCGGCCGGCGCGGTCCTGCCCACCGACGTGGTGGTGGTCGCGGCCTCCGGCACCTCCGGCGCCGGCCGGGCCGCCAAGGCGCACCTGCTCGGCAGCGAGGTGATGGGCGACCTGTCGCCCTACAAGGTCGGCGCCCACCAGCACGTGCCGGAGATCAAGCAGGCCAGCGGGGCGACCGGCCTCTCCTTCACCCCGATCCTCGCGCCCATGCCGCGCGGCATCCTCGCCACCGTCACCGCCGTCCCGACCGGCGGGGCCGACCCGCGCGAGGTGTTGGGGCGGGCGTACGCGGACGCGCCCTTCGTGCACGTGCTGCCCGAGGGGCAGTGGCCACACACCGCCGCCACCGCGGGCTCGAACTCCTGCCACCTCCAGGCCACGGTCGACGTCGACTCCGGCCGGGTGATCGTGGTCAGCGCCATCGACAACCTCGGCAAGGGCGCGGCCGGCCAGGCCGTGCAGAACGCCAACCTCATGCTCGGCCTCCCCGAGGCCACCGGACTCTCCACCTTCGGAGTGGCCCCATGACAGTGACCAGCCCCCGGGGCTTCCGCGCCGCCGGCGTGGCCGCCGGGCTCAAGGCCAGCGGCGCCAGCGACGTCGCCCTCGTCGTCAACGACGGCCCCGACGCCGGGATCGCCGGCGTGTTCACCGCCAACCGGGTCAAGGCCGCCCCGGTGCTCTGGACCCAGCAGGTCGTCCGCGGTGGCGTGGTCCGCGCCGTGGTGCTCAACTCCGGCGGGGCCAACGCCTGCACCGGCCCGGCCGGCTTCCAGGACACCCACGCCACCGCCGAGCACACCGCCGCCGCGCTCACCGCGGGCAGCCCCCGGCTGATGCTCGGCGCGGGCGAGGTCGCGGTCTGCTCCACCGGCCTGATCGGCGAGCGCCTGCCCATGCCCGCCCTGCTCTCCGGCGTGGGCAGCGCCGTGCGCCGGCTCTCACGGGAGGGCGGCCGGCCGGCCGCCGAGGCGATCATGACCACCGACACCCGGCCCAAGACCACCGTGGCCACGGGGAGCGGCTGGACCGTCGGCGGCATGGCCAAGGGCGCCGGCATGCTCGCCCCCGCGATGGCCACCATGCTCTGCGTGCTCACCACCGACGCGGTGGCCGGGCCGGAAACCCTCGACGCCGCGCTGCGGGCCGCCACCCGGGTCACCTTCGACCGGATCGACTCCGACGGCTGCATGTCCACCAACGACACGGTGCTGCTGCTGGCCAGCGGCGCGTCCGGCATCGAGCCGAGCGAGGCGGAGCTGACCGCCGCGGTCACCGCCGCCTGCCACGACCTGGCCCAGCAGCTCATCGCCGACGCCGAGGGCGCCACCAAGCAGATCGCCATCGAGGTGGTCGGCGCCGCGAGCGAGGAGGACGCGGTCGAGGTCGGCCGGACGGTGGCCCGGAACAACCTGGTCAAGACCGCGCTGTTCGGCAACGACCCGAACTGGGGCCGGATCCTCGCCGCGGTCGGCACCACCGCCGCCGCCTTCGAGCCGGACGGCGTCGACGTCGCGGTCAACGGGGTGTGGGTGTGCCGGGGCGGGGCCGCCGCCGAGGACCGCGCGAAGGTCGACCTCACCGGGCGGGACGTCACCATCCGGATCGACCTGCACGCCGGGGACGCGGCGGCGACCATCTGGACCAACGACCTGTCACACGCGTACGTGCACGAGAACTCGGCGTACTCGACGTGAGCGCGAGGAACGCAGCGAAGCGGAGTCCCGCAGTCGCGAACGAAAGGCAGGCTCGAGCATGAGCCTCACCGCTGACCTCACCCGCGCCCAGGCCAAGGCCGAGACGCTGATCGAGGCCCTGCCCTGGCTGGCCCGCTTCTCCGGCGCCACCGTCGTGGTCAAGTACGGCGGCAACGCCATGGTCGACCCCGAGCTCCAGCGGGCCTTCGCCGCCGACATGGTCTTCCTCCGGTACGCCGGCCTGAAGCCGGTCGTCGTGCACGGCGGCGGGCCGCAGATCTCCGCCATGCTCGGCCGGCTCGGCATCGTCAGCGAGTTCCGGGGCGGGCTGCGGGTCACCACCGCCGAGGCGATGGACGTCGTCCGGATGGTCCTCGTGGGCCAGGTCGGCCGGGAACTGGTCGGCCTGATCAACGCGCACGGCCCGTTCGCCGTCGGGCTCTCCGGCGAGGACGCCGGCCTGTTCACCGCCGTGCGTCGCCCGGCGTACGTGGACGGGGAGCCGGTCGACGTCGGCCAGGTCGGCGACGTGGAGTCGGTGGACGTCTCGGCGGTGACCGATCTGATCGCGGCCGGCCGGATCCCGGTGATCTCCACCGTCGCGCCGGACGCCGACGGAGTGCTGCACAACCTCAACGCCGACACCGCCGCCGCCGCGCTCGCGGTCGCGCTGGAGGCGCGGAAGCTGGTCGTCCTCACCGACGTCCCCGGCCTGTACGCGGACTGGCCGGACAGGTCCAGCCTGGTCAGCGAGATCACCACCGACGACCTGGCCAAGCTGCTGCCGTCCCTGGAATCGGGGATGGTCCCGAAGATGGAGGCCTGCCTGCGGGCGGTGGGCGGGGGAGTGCCCGCCGCGCACGTCGTCGACGGCCGGGTCGCCCACTCCACGCTGCTTGAGGTGTTCACCTCGGAAGGGTTCGGAACGATGGTGATCGCGCCATGAGCACGCTGGTGGAACGCTGGGGTGCGGCCATGATGGACAACTACGGCACCCCGCCGCTCGCGCTCGTCTCCGGCTCCGGCGCCGTCGTGGTCGACGAGGCCGGCCGGGAGTACGTCGACCTGCTCGGCGGCATCGCGGTCAACGCCCTCGGCCACGCCCACCCGGCCGTGGTGTCCGCCGTCGCCAAGCAGGTCGCCACCCTCGGGCACGTCTCCAACCTGTTCGTCGCCGAGCCCCCCGTCGCCCTCGCCGAGCTGCTGCTGGCCCTGGCCGGCCGGCCCGGCCGGGTCTTCTTCGCCAACTCCGGCGCGGAGGCCAACGAGGCCGCCTTCAAGCTGTCCCGGCTCACCGGGCGGACCCACGTGGTGGCCACTGAGGGCGGCTTCCACGGCCGGACCATGGGCGCCCTGGCGCTCACCGGCCAGCCCGCCAAGGCCGACCCGTTCCGCCCGCTGCCCGGCGACGTCACCCACGTCCCGTACGGCGATCCCGCGGCCCTGGCGGCCGCCGTCACCGACGCGACCGCCATGGTGATCCTCGAGCCCGTCCAGGGCGAGAGCGGCGTGATCGTCCCGCCGCCCGGCTACCTGGCCGAGGCGCGGCGGATCACCGCCGCGCACGGCGCCCTGCTGGTGCTCGACGAGGTGCAGACCGGCATCGGCCGCACCGGGCACTGGTTCGCCCACCAGGCCGAGGGCGTGGAACCGGACGTCGTCACCCTCGCCAAGGGGCTCGGCGGCGGCCTGCCGCTCGGTGCCTGCCTGGCCTTCGGCCGGGCCGCCGACCTGCTCCGCCCCGGCTCGCACGGCACCACCTTCGGCGGCAACCCGGTCAGCTGCGCGGCCGGCCTCGCGGTGGTCTCCACCATCGCCCACGAGGGGCTGCTCGACCACGTCAAGCGGATCGGGGAGCGGCTGCGGCGCGGGATCGAGGCGCTCGGCCACCCGCTCGTCGCCGAGGTACGCGGCGCCGGCCTGCTGCTCGGCATCGTGCTCGACCAGCCCGTGTCCGGCGCGGTGGCGACCGGGCTGCGCGACGCCGGCTTCCTGGTCAACCCGGTGCAGCCCGGCGTGGTCCGCCTCGCCCCGCCGCTGATCCTCACCGCCGAGCAGGCCGACGCCTTCCTCGCCGCCCTCCCGGCCGCCCTCGACGCCGCCGCCCCGGCGCCCGTCGACGGCGCCCCGACCACCACGGAGGTCCCCGCATGATCCGGCACTTCCTGCGGGACGACGACCTGACCCCCGCCGAGCAGTCGGCCGTGCTCGACCTCGCGGCCCGGATGAAGGCGGACCGCTTCGGCCAGCAGCCCCTGGCCGGGCCGCGGTCGGTGGCGGTGCTCTTCGACAAGCAGAGCCTGCGGACCCGGTTCTCCTTCGACGTCGGTATCGCCGAGCTGGGCGGGCACCCGCTCGTGGTGGACACCCAGGTCACCCACTTCGGGCGGGGCGAGACCCTCGCCGACGCCGGCCGGGTGCTGTCCCGCTACGTGGCGGCGATCGTGCTGCGTACCCACGGCGACGACCGGATCGCCGAGGTGGCCGCGCACGCCACCGTGCCGGTGGTCAACGCGCTCACCGACGCCTACCACCCCTGCCAGCTCCTGGCCGACCTGCTCACCGTCCGGGAGCGGTTCGGCGCCACCGCCGGGCGCACCCTGGCGTACGTCGGGGACGCGGCGAACAACATGGCGCACTCCTACCTGCTGGCCGGGGCGACCGCCGGGATGCACGTCCGGGTCGCCGGGCCGGCCGGGTTCCAGCCCGACCCCGAGGTGGTCGCCCGGGCCGAGAAGATCGCCGCGGGCACCGGCGGGTCGGTGCGCGTGCTCACCGACCCGGTCGAGGCGGTCCGCGCCGCCGACGTGGTCGCCACCGACACCTGGACCTCGATGGGCCACGAGTCGGACGGTCACGACCGGATCACCCCGTTCCTGCCGTACCAGGTCAACGACGCGCTGCTCGGCCACGCCGCGGCCGACGTCATCGTGCTGCACTGCCTGCCCGCCCACCGGGGCGAGGAGATCACCGACGAGGTGCTCGACGGGCCGCACAGCGCGGTCTTCGACCAGGCGGAGAATCGCCTGCACGCGCAGAAGGCGCTGCTGACGTTTCTCCTGGAGGCATCCACCCCATGACCGCTCCGTCGACCCGCGCCGCCCGGCACGCCCGCATCGTCGAGCTGATCCGCGACCGGGCCATCCACTCGCAGACCGAGCTGGCCGACCTGCTCGCCGGCGACGGCATCCAGGTCACCCAGGCCACCCTCTCCCGGGACCTCAAGGAACTGGGGGCGGTGACCGCCCGCGGCGGCGACGGGCGGGGCGTCTACCTGATCCCGGAGGACGGCCACCGGCCGCTGCGCGAGGCCGAGGCCGCCCCGGCCCGGCTCGTCCGGCTGCTGCGCGAGCTGCTCAACGGGGTCGACGCCAGCGGCAACATCGCCGTTCTACGCACCCCGCCGGGCGCGGCCCACTACCTGGCCAGCGCGTTGGACCGAGCGGGCCTGCCCGAGGTCGTCGGCACCATCGCCGGCGACGACACCATCCTCGTCGTGGCCCGCGAGGCCGTCGGCGGCGCCGCGTTGGGCGACAAGCTCGCCGCGTGGGCCCGCCGGGAAGAGACCATCGAAGGGAGCAGCACACCATGACCGAGCGGGTCGTCCTGGCGTACTCCGGAGGGCTGGACACCTCCGTCGCCATTCCGTACCTGGCCGAGCAGACCGGCGGCGAGGTGATCGCGGTCGCGGTCGACCTCGGCCAGGGCGGCGAGGACATGAACGTCATCCGGCAGCGCGCGCTGGACTGCGGCGCGGTCGAGTCGGAGGTGGTCGACGCGCGCGACGAGTTCGCCGCCGAGTACTGCCTGCCGGCGATCCGCGCCAACGCCCTCTACATGGACCGCTACCCGCTGGTCTCCGCGCTGTCCCGCCCGCTCATCGTGAAGCACCTGGTCACCGCCGCCAAGAAGTACGGCGGCACCATCGTGTCGCACGGCTGCACCGGCAAGGGCAACGACCAGGTCCGCTTCGAGGTCGGCCTGGCCGCGCTCGCCCCCGACCTGAAGATCATCGCTCCGGCCCGGGACTTCGCCTGGACCCGGGACAAGGCGATCGCCTTCGCCGAGGAGAAGGGCCTGCCGATCGACGTGTCGGCCAAGTCGCCGTACTCCATCGACCAGAACCTGTGGGGCCGCGCGGTGGAGACCGGCTTCCTGGAGGACATCTGGAACGCGCCGATCGAGGACCTGTACTCGTACACCGCCGACCCGGCGCAGGAGCGGGACGCGGACGAGGTGGTCATCACCTTCGACGCGGGCGTGCCCGTCGCCATCGACGGCGAGACCGTCACCCCGTACCAGGCGATCCTGGAGCTGAACCGGCGGGCCGGCGCCCAGGGCGTCGGCCGCCTCGACATGGTCGAGGACCGCCTCGTGGGCATCAAGAGCCGCGAGGTGTACGAGGCTCCCGGCGCGATCGCCCTGATCACCGCCCATCAGGAGCTGGAGAACGTCACCGTCGAGCGGGACCTGGCCCGGTTCAAGCGCGGCGTCGACCAGCGCTGGGGCGAGCTGGTCTACGACGGCCTCTGGTTCTCGCCGCTGAAGCTGGCGCTCGACGCGTTCATCGACGACGCCCAGCGGCACGTCTCCGGCGAGGTGCGGCTCACCCTGCACGGCGGTCGGGCCACCGTCACCGGCCGGCGTTCCGAGGCGAGCCTGTACGACTTCGGCATGGCCACCTACGACACCGGCGACACCTTCGACCAGTCCCTGGCCAAGGGCTTCGTGCAGCTGTGGGGCCTGCCCAGCAAGATGGCCGCCGCCCGGGACGCCCGGCTGGGCGGCTCCTGATCGTGAACAGCACAATGGGTGGGGTGGACGACAAGAGCCTGACCGAGAACAGCGCCGCCGCCAACCGGACGAGCCTCTGGGGAGGCCGGTTCGCCGGCGGGCCCTCCGAGGCGCTCGCGCGGCTGTCGGTGAGCGTCCAGTTCGACTGGCGCCTCGCCCCGTACGACATCGCCGGCTCCCGGGCGCACGCCCGGGTCCTGGCCGGCGCCGGCCTGCTCGACCCTGAGGAACTGGGCAAGATGCTGGCCGCGCTGGACGACCTGGAGGCCGCCTGCGCCTCCGGGGCGTTCCGCCCGACCGTCGACGACGAGGACGTGCACACCGCCCTCGAACGCGGTCTGCTGGAGCGGCTCGGCAGCCTCGGCGGCAAGCTGCGCGCCGGCCGCTCCCGCAACGACCAGGTCGCCACCGACCTGCGGCTCTACCTGCGCGACCACGCCCGGGGCGTGGCGGCCCGCCTGGTCGAGCTGGCCGAGGCCCTGGTCGAGCAGGCGGGACGGCACGTGGACACCGCCGCCCCCGGCATGACCCACCTCCAGCACGCCCAGCCGGTCACCTTCGGGCACTGGCTGCTCGCCCACGTGCAGCCGCTGCTGCGCGACCTGGAACGGCTGCGCGACTGGGACGAGCGGGCGGCGGTCAGCCCGCTCGGCGCGGGCGCACTGGCCGGCTCCGGGCTGCCGCTGGACCCGCTGGCGGTCTCCAAGGAGCTGGGCTTCCGGACGTCCTTCGCCAACTCCATGGACGCCGTCGCCGACCGGGACTTCGTCGCCGAGTTCCTCTTCGTCACCGCGATGATCGGCGTGCACCTGTCCCGGCTCGGCGAGGAGGTGGTGCTCTGGACGTCCCACGAGTTCGGCTGGGTGGAGCTGGACGACGCGTTCGCCACCGGGTCGTCGATCATGCCGCAGAAGAAGAACGCGGACATCGCCGAACTGGCCCGGGGCAAGTCCGGCCGGCTCGTCGGCGGGCTGATGAGCGTGCTCACCATGCTCAAGGGCCTGCCGATGACCTACGACCGGGACATGCAGGAGGACAAGGAGCCGGCCTTCGACGCGGTCGACACCCTGGAGCTGCTGCTGCCGGCGCTCGCCGGGATGATCTCCACGATGACGGTACGGGTCGACCGCCTGGTCGCCGCCGCGCCGGTCGGCTTCTCCCTCGCCACCGAGGTGGCCGACTGGCTGGTCCGCCGGGGCGTGCCGTTCCGGGACGCGCACGAGATCACCGGCCGGCTGGTGGCACTCTGCGTGGCCCGGGACTGCGCCCTGGACGAGGTCTCCGACGCCGACCTCGCCGCGGTCAGCCCGCACCTGGACCCGTCGGTGCGGGACGTGCTCTCGGTCCGCTCCGCCCTGGCGGCCCGGACCACCCCCGGCTCGACCGGCCCCGGGCCGGTGGCCGACCAGCTCGCCACCGCCGCGGACAAGCTGGCCGGCTGGCGGGAGTGGGCCGCCGAGCGGGTCGTGCCCCGCTGACCCCGGGACAGCCAGAAGGCCCCCAGCGTCGTGCTGGGGGCGTTCTTTTGGCGCTCGGCGCTGTTTCTCAGGGTGAGAGCCGTCAGGCCGGCGGGCGCTCTCGCTTGGGCAGCTTCGCCACCACCGCGTCGTACGACCCGTCGAGCGCCTCCCGCAGCTCCTCGTCGGGGATGCCGCCGTCGAGCCGTAGCGTGTTCCACCCCGACCGGCCGATGTAGGGGGAGGGGCGGGCGTCGTCGGGGAACCGGTGCAGCCACTCGTCGGCGACCTCCCGGGACGGGCCGCACTTCAGGCCCACCCGCGCTTCGCCCTCGGTTGAGCCGAGGAAGGCGAAGATCCGGCTGCCGACCTTGACCACCTCGTCGCCCTCCCACGGCTGGTCCAGCCACGCGCCCGGCTTCGCCAGGCAGTACGCCAGCATCTCGTCGCGTCTCATCGCGCCCCTGTCCCGTCCATCCGGACAGTCCCGCCCGGCCCTGTGACCTTTCCGCCGTTCAGTCGGCGGTGCCGGTGCGTACCGTCAGCCGCTCGTAGCGTTGCCGGGCCGCCTGAGCGCTGCCCAGCCCCAGCCCGAAGGCGATCGCCTGCCAGGTCAACCCCCGGGCCCGGGCCACCTGCAACAGCCCCGCCTCGAGCACGTCGACCTCCGCCCGCACGTGCGGGACCAGGGTCAGCGCCGCCATCAGGTCGGCCTGGTCGACCGGCTCCTCGCCCTCCTCCAGCTCCGCCCCGCCGGCCAGGGCCATCACCAGCGTGGCCGCCTCGTACGCGTCGGGGACGTCGGGGTGGGCGTACCGCCGGCGGCGGGAGTTGGTGCCGGCGTGCCGCTCGGCGATCCGCATCAGCGCCGCATAGTTGCGGTGCGCGCGGGCCTGGGCCGCGTCCGGAGCGGTGAACGGGTCGTTGTCCAGCGTGGGCATGGCTCTCATCAGACACCTTTGAACGGGCTCTTGTCAACGGTGTATTGAAAATCGGGAGCGCAGGGGTGCCGGATATTGTCGAGCCATGACCAGCGCCGAGCCCGTCACCGCCGCCGCCGACCTGGCCGACCTGCTGGCCGGGCCCGTCGTGCCGGCCGCCCGCGGCCTGCTCGGCTGCCTGCTCACCGCCGGCGGGGTCACCGTCCGGATCACCGAGGTCGAGGCGTACGCCGGCACCGCGGGCGACCCGGCCTCCCACGCGTATCGGGGCCGCACCCCGCGCAACGCGGTGATGTTCGGCCCGTCCGGGCGGGCCTACGTCTACTTCACCTACGGCATGCACTGGTGCGTGAACGTGGTCACCGGGGCGGACGGGGAGGCGTCGGCGGTGCTGCTGCGCGCCGGTGAGGTGGTCGACGGCCTCGACGCGGCGCGGGCGCGGCGACCCGCCGTACGCCGGGACGTCGACCTGGCGCGCGGGCCCGCGCGGCTCTGCGCGGCGCTCGGCATCGACCGCACGGTCTACGGCGCCGACCTGCTGGGCGACGGCCCGGTACGGCTCCGGCCCGCCGTAGCGCTGGTGCCGGCGGCGGCGATCGCGGCCGGCCCGCGGGTCGGGGTGACCGGGGCGCACGACGTGCCGTGGCGGTTCTGGATCGCGGGCGATCCGACGGTGAGCGCCTACCGCCGCCACGTGCCCCGCATCCGCCGCTGACCCACGACGCCGGGCGCGGTGGCCCCGGCCGTGGTCACCGGGGTGCGCCGGCCGGGGCCGGGCGGGTGTGGCTGCGCAGCGGGGCCAGGTGCGGTCGCAGCGCCCGACGGGCGACCAGGCTGCCCAGGGCGATCATCGCGACCCTGGCGTGCCCGATCCGCGCCACCGGCCGCGACGGTGTGTCGCGACCGGGTGAAGATTTCCTGGTGAGCGATATGACTCTGAGGCATGAATATGCCAAGGAGTCATGTCACTCCCAGTGCCATCCTTCGCCCAGGGTGTGCCGCTCGCCGTCCCGCCCGCCGGCGGTCGGTCTGCCGCTGTGAGCTGAACCACCCGCGAGGGTGTCGCCGATGGCGCCGGGGCGGGTCGACGGAATAGTTGACTCGTCAAATATGTTGTGCGGTGCGATCCGGACCACCCGGTCTCGGACGTCCACGCGAGGAGCAGGTCATGCAGTTCGGAGTCTTCACCGTCGGCGACGTCACGGTCGACCCGACCAAGGGGCGGCTGCCGTCCGAGCGTGAGCGGATCAAGGCCATGGTCGCCATCGCCCTGAAGGCCGAGGAGGTCGGCCTCGACGTCTTCGCCACCGGCGAGCACCACAACCCGCCGTTCGTGCCGTCGTCGCCGACCACCATGCTCGGCTACATCGCGGCCCGTACCGAGCGGCTGCTGCTCTCCACCTCGACCACGCTGATCACCACCAACGACCCGGTGAAGATCGCCGAGGACTACGCGATGCTGCAGCACCTGGCCGACGGTCGGGTGGACCTGATGATGGGGCGCGGCAACACCGGCCCGGTCTACCCCTGGTTCGGGCAGGACATCCGCAACGGCATCCCGCTGGCCATCGAGAACTACGACCTGCTGCACCGGCTGTGGCGGGAGGACGTCGTCGACTGGAAGGGGCGGTTCCGCACCCCGTTGCAGTCGTTCACCTCGACCCCGCGCCCGCTCGACGGCGTGCCGCCGTTCGTCTGGCACGGCTCGATCCGCAGCCCGGAGATCGCCGAGCAGGCCGCGTACTACGGGGACGGCTTCTTCGCCAACCACATCTTCTGGCCGAAGGAGCACACCCAGCGGATGGTCGGCCTCTACCGGCAGCGGTTCGAGCACTACGGCCACGGCTCCGCCGACCAGGCCATCGTCGGCCTCGGCGGGCAGGTCTTCATGCGAAAGAACTCCCAGGACGCCGTCCGCGAGTTCCGGCCGTACTTCGACAACGCCCCGGTCTACGGGCACGGGCCGTCGCTGGAGGAGTTCAGCCGCGAGACCCCGCTGACCGTCGGCAGCCCGCAGCAGGTCATCGACCGTACGCTGGGCTTCCGCGAGTACGTCGGCGACTACCAGCGGCAGCTCTTCCTGATGGACCACGCCGGCCTGCCGCTCAAGACCGTCCTGGAACAGCTCGACATGCTGGGTGAGGAGGTCGTACCGGTGCTCCGCAAGGAGTTCGACTCGCTGCGCCCCGCGCACGTGCCCGAGGCGCCGACGCACGCCTCGCTGGTCGCGGCCCGCGAGGCGAGCCTGGCCGGCACGGAGGAGGGCCGATGACCCGGCGTACCCTGGCCGTGGTCTCGGCCGGCCTCGGCCAGCCCTCGTCGACCCGGCTGCTCGCCGACCAGCTCGCCGCGGCGGCCCGCGACGAGCTGGTCCGGCGCGGGGCCGAGGTGGAGATCCGACCGGTCGAGCTGCGCGAGCATGCCCACGACGTGGTGAACCACCTGCTCACCGGCTTCCCGTCGGCCGCTCTGCGGGAAGCGCTGGACACGGTGGCGAGCGCGGACGGGCTGGTCGCGGTCACCCCGATCTTCAACGCCTCGTACAACGGGCTGTTCAAGTCGTTCTTCGACGTGGTGGACCGGGACGCGTTGGCCGACCGGCCGGTGCTGGTCGGGGCCACGGGCGGCACCGCCCGGCACTCGCTGGCCCTGGAGCACGCGGTCCGGCCCATGTTCGCGTACCTGCGGGCGGTGGTGGTGCCGACTGCGGTCTTCGCGGCGCCCGAGGACTGGTCCGGGGAGGGCGTCGGAGGCGCCCTGCGAGGCCGGATCCGGCGGGCCGGCACCGAACTGGCCGAGCAGGTGGACCGCCGTCCGGCCGCGGCCGGCCCGGCCGATCCGTTCGCCCTCACCACCAGCTTCGAGGACCTCCTCGCCGGCCGCGACCCCGCCTGACAGCCCCTCCTGACACGTCAGTCCGCCGGCTCGTACGGGTGGGCCACCAGCACCGGGCAGTGGGCGTGCTGCACGAGGGCCTGACTGACCGAGCCGAGCAGCAGCCCGGCGAAGCCGCCCCGGCCGCGTGAGCCGACCACCACCAGCGCCGCCTCCCCGCTCGCCGCGATCAGCGCCTGCTCCGCGGACGCGGCCCGGAGCGGCCGCTGCGACACGGTCAGCACCGGATGGTCCGCGCGGATCCGGGCGGCCGCGGAGGCCAGCAGCTGCTCCGACTCGGCCTGTTCGGCCGCAGCGGACCCGGCGGCCTCCTCCGGCACCGCGCCGGCCCGCTCCGGCGGGCGGACGTGCACCAGCACCAGGTCGGTGCCCCGGTGCTCCGCCTCGTCGGCGGCGAGCCGGACGGCGAGCGCGGCCGACTCGGAGCCGTCCACCCCGACCAGCACCGGCCCGTCGACCGGGACCGGCTGCTCGGCCGGGCGCACCACCAGCACCGGGCAGCGCGCGTGCTGGGCAACCTGGTTGCTGACCGAACCGAGCAGCAGCCCGGCGAAGCCGCCGACGCCGCGGCTGCCCACCACCACGAGATCCGCCCGGCGGGACTCCTCGACCAGGGTGGCGCCGGGGCCACCGGCCACCTGCCGTACGTCCACCCGCACGCCCGGATGCCGCTCGGCCAGCTCGGCGGCCACCCGTTCGAGCATCTTCTGCGCCTCCGTGGTGGGTGCCGGCACCCCGAGGTCGTACGGGTTGAGCGGCACTCCGTAACCGAGTGGGTGCAGGTAGCCGTGCACCAGGTGCAGCGGCCGGGAGCGCCGCCCGGCGGCCCGGGCCGCCTGCTCGGCGGCGGCCAGGCTGGACGGCGATCCGTCGACGCCCACCACGACGGGTCGATTCATCGGCACCCCTTCCGATCGGCTCGGCTCAGGTCGTTGTCGACGGCCGGCTCCCCATCCGCCCGGATCCGCCCCGCGCCCCACCCCCCAGGCTGCCCCGGCCGCGCGCATCCACCAAGGTCAGCTGCGCGTCGGTGGACTCCCGCACCAGCCCCGGGGCGCGCAGCTCCTCCGGGTCGTACGCCAGATCGAGCTGTACGGCTACCCGACGGCGCTGCCGCCCACCGGCTGACCCGGCGTCTGCCGGTGGACGATCAGCTCGTCCACCTCCAGCCGGCCGATCCGTAGCTCCTTCACGACCGCCCGGCGGATCACCAGGCGGCCGATCGCCATCGTGCCGACCGCCACCGCGCCGAGCGCCGCCGCGGCGAGAGCCAGCGGCGCGGCCGCCGTCGGGCCCAGGGCCCGGGGGCCGGCCAGCGTCGGACCGGTGACGGAGGGGGTACGCATCGGGAAGGCCGGCCTGTGCCGGTGCTGGCGCATTCTGTTCACCCGGCGATCCTCCGCTCCCACCCGGCGCGTTCCGGACCGGTCCGAGCGCTGGTCCACCGCCCGGGTGATGTCGCCCGTTCGCGCGGTGCCCGGTCAGCGCCCGCCGCGCCGGGCGCTGACCTGGGCGAGGGTGACGCCCGGTAACGGGCAGTTCAGCGCTCGGCCACCAGCCGCCGTGCCCGCGCCCCCCCAGGGCCGGCCGACGGGCCGGAGGTCCCGGGTCGTGCCGGCGGCCCGCGTACCCTCCGACTATGGCCAGTCAGGTGCGGCTCCGTCCGGTGCGCGACGAGGACCTGTCCGCGTTCTTCGCCCACGAGCAGGATCCGCAGGCCAACTGGATGGCCGCGTTCGGCCCGAAGGACCCGACCGACCGGGCCGCCTTCGACGCCCACTGGGCGCGTATCCGCGCCGACCCGCGCATCGTCCCGCGGACGGTGACGGTCGACGGCGAGGTGGTCGGGCGGGTGGTCGCCTTCCCGGTGGGGGAGCACACCGAGGTCAGCTACTGGATCGACCCGGCGCGCTGGGGCCGGGGCCACGCCAGCGCCGCGCTCGCCGAGCTGCTGCGCGAGCTGCCGCGGCGGGCGGTGCGGGCCCGCGCCGTCAAGGACAACGCCGCCTCCCTGTCGGTGCTGCGCAAGTGCGGCTTCGCCGTGGTCGGCGAGGACTCCGGATACGCCGAGAGCCGCGGCACCGAGGTCGAGGAGTACGTGCTGGAGCTGCCCGCCGAACCGGCCGACCAGCGCGACCACTAGTGTCCCCCGGGTGAACTGGCTGGAACTCGTCGGCTGGGCCGGCTCCGCGCTGCTGGTCTGGTCGCTGCTGCAGACGCGCATCCTGCGGCTGCGTGCGCTCAACCTGCTCGGCTGCCTCATCCTGATCGGCTACAACGCCGCCGTACACGTGTGGCCGATGGTCGGGCTGAACGTCGTGCTCGCCGTGATCAACGTCTGGTACCTGCGCGCGATGCTGGCCACCCGGCACGACGATCAGACGTACCAGGTGGTCGAGGTGGGCACCGACGACGCGTTCCTGGCCCACACCCTGAACGTGCACGGCGCCGACATCGCCCGGTTCAACCCGGGCTTCCGCTGGGACCCGGCCGCCGACCGCTCCGCGTTCCTGGTGGTGCGGGCCGACGAGGTGGTCGGCGTGGTGGTCTCACACGCGGCGACCGGCGGGGTGGCCCAGATCGACCTGGACTACGTCACCCAGCGGTTCCGGGACTTCACCCCGGGCGAGTTCGTCTACCGGCGCAGCCGCCTGTTCACCGAGCGCGGCTTCCGCCGGGTGGTCAGCCCGCCCGGCATGGTCGCCCCCTACTACCACCGGCTCGGCTTCCGCCGAGAGGGCGACGCGTACGTCCTCGACCTGCCCGCCGCCGCCTGACGGGTCAACCCGGCCCGCCGGGCGGGCCGAAGGGGAAGCCCCGCACCGGCGGTACCAGCTGCACCTGGTCGGCGGGGAACTGGTGGGTGCTGCGCCCGAGGGTCCGGGCGATCGCCCGCAGCAGCCACGGCCCGGACGGGTGCAGCTCGGGTCCGATCAGCCGCCCGCTCACCTGGGCCCACCAGTGGCCGGCGACGATCACGTCGGTGATCCGCAGCCGCTCCGGTGGCCAGCCGCCCCGGACCACCACGTCGACTACCCGGCCCAGCCGCCGCCCGTGCAGGTCGTACGCCGTCCTGCCGAGCAGCTCACCCGCTCGCACGGTGCGCCCCCGGGATCCGGTCGATCAGATGCCGCCGCAGCCAGGCCTCGCCCGGGGAGGGCGGCAGGTCCGGCGCCGAGCAGCGCAGCCGCACCGCGCTGTCCACCCGGGCGACCTGGGCGAGCGGGATGTGCAGCGGCGGCACCCGCGGCTCGTCTCTGACCAGCTTGGCGGCCGCTATCAGGATGCGCCCGACCCGGCCGCCGATCCGCTCCCCGAGCGCCGCCGGGCCGGTCAGCAGGCTGTCCACGTACGGGAAGCCCTCGGCGTCGAGCGCGAAGGCGATGTCGTCGACGCGGCCGACCAGGCGGCCGTCCCGGTCGACGATCTGCCGGTCGAGCAGCTGCTTGGCGAGCTGGATCCTCATCGTCCCATCCCCGTGATGATCGCCAGCGGGATCGCCGCCACCGAGGCGGCCACGATGACCAGCAGGAACACCGCCCCGAGCAGGTTCATCCACCGTCCGTTGACCCGGTCGCCCAGGTAGCCGCGGTCGTTCGCCACCACCAGGATCGGCAGGTACGTCAGCGGCAGTACCACCGCGCTGAGCACCAGCATGTACTCGGTGAGCTGCACCGGGTCGACGGTGGTCATCAGCAGCAGTACCCCGAGCAGCACGCTGAGCAGCAGCACGCTGTGGAACCGGGCGGCCTCCCGGGGGGTGACCCGCTTGCCCCACTGCCAGCCGAAGTACTGGGCCGCGGCGTACGCGGCGGACAGCCCGGTCTCCAGCGCCGCGCCGAACGTCACCGCGAAGAACGCCAGCGCTGCCACCGCCAGCCCCACCCCGCCGAACGCGGTGGCCACCGGCCGTGCCACCTGGTCGAGGGTGGTCAGCGACGTGCCGCCGGGGTGGTACGCCACCGCCGCGACCGCGATCAGCGACAACGCCAGGAAGCCGCCGACCGGGAAGCCGATCAGCACGTTCGAGCGGGCGTGGGCCAGGTCGGCCGGGCTCCACCTCTCCTCCACCCCGCCCGAGGAGAAGAAGAACACCTCGTACGGGCTCACCGTCGAGGCGAACAGGGCCACCGCGACGAACCAGTACACCGGCCAGCCCTGCCCGCCGGAGCTGATGTGCAGCGTGCCGTGCCCCAGCTGCGCCCAGTCGGTGGGCAGCGCGAACAGCGCGACGACGAAGACCAGTAGCGACAGCCCGGCCATTCCGAAGATCCGCTCCATCAGCTCGAAGCGCATCCGCCACAGCACCAGCCAGACCGCCACCGCGGCCACCGGCACCCAGACCAGGTAGCTCACCCCGCTGGCCAGCTGCAACGCCAGGGCCACCCCGCCCAGCTCCGCGGCCAGGGTGATCACCGTGACCAGCCAGGAGGCGACCAGGTTGAGCAGCGCCACCCGTGGACCCAGCCGCTCCCGGACCAGGTCGAACACCGCCCGGCCGCTGACCGCCGCGATCCGCCCGGCCATCTCTGCGTACGCGCAGATGCCCAGCACGCCGACGAGCAGCACCCAGGCGTGCGCCATGCCGAAGCGGGCGCCGGCCTGACTCGCGGCCACCAGATCGCCGACGTCGACGAAGCCGCCGATGGCGGAGAGGACGCCGAGGGTGACGGCGAGGAGCTTCCTCACGTCGGGTCGGGATCGGGTGATCTCATCGACGCGACGATATCGGTGTCAGGTATCTCTTTTCGGGCGAATCGGCCAGGCCGTCGGCCCCGTCCGGACCGGGGTCAGCCGGCGGTGAGGTTCTGCAGCCGCACCTGACCACGCGAGACCAGTCGGCCGGCCCCGTCGGTGATCTCCACCAGCCACAACTGCTGGCTCCGGCCCCGGTGGACGGGGGTGCCGACCGCGGTCAGGTCGCCGTCGCGCACCGCGCGCAGGAAGTCGGTCTGGTTGGACACGCCGACGACCCGGCCCTTGTCGCCCAGCCACAGAGCACCGCCGATGCTGGCCGCCGTCTCCACCACCGAGCAGTAGACGCCACCGTGCTGAATCCCGTACGGCTGGTGCAGTTCCGGGCGGACCTGCCAACGGATCACCACCCGGTCCCCGCTGACCTCGTCGAACTTGAGGCCCAGCAGGGCCACGAAGCCACCCGTGAGGTCCGACATCTCCACCACAGCCCCTCCTCGCCCTCGATGGCGCCGCCAGCCTAGTCGTCCCGGCTGGGCAAACCCGCTACGGGCGGAGGCCGGCGATGGGGGAGAATCGGTGACCGTGACCGACAGCAACCTCCCGCACGGGCGGGACTCCCTGACCGAAGACCTGCGGTGGCGGGGCCTGATCCAGGACTCGACCGGCCTCGACGAGCTGCGCGAGCTGCTCGACGGCGGGACGGCCACCTTCTATGTGGGCTTCGATCCGACCGCCCCCAGCCTGCACGTCGGCCACCTCATGCAGGTCATCACCGCGCGCCGGCTCCAGCTCGCCGGGCACCGGCCGCTGCTGCTGGTCGGCGGCGCCACCGGCCAGATCGGCGATCCGAAGGAGACCGCCGAGCGCACCCTCAACCCGCCCGAGGTGGTGGGCGGCTGGGTCCGGCGCATCCACGACCAGCTCGCCCCGTTCGTCTCGTACACCGGGGAGAACGCGGCCCAACTGGTCAACAACCTGGACTGGACCGGCGAGATGTCGGTGGTCGAGTTCCTCCGGGACGTCGGCAAGCACTTCCCGGTGAACAAGATGCTGGCCCGCGAGGTGGTCAAGGCGCGGCTGGAGACCGGCATCAGCTTCACCGAGTTCAGCTACCAGCTCCTGCAGGCCAACGACTTCTTCGAGCTGCACCGCCGGCACGGCTGTCAGCTCCAGTACGGCGGCTCGGACCAGTGGGGCAACATCACCGCCGGGGTCGACTACATCCGCCGGCGGGGCGCCGGCCCGGTGCAGGCCTTCACCACGCCGCTGGTCACCAAGTCGGACGGCACCAAGTTCGGCAAGACCGAGGGTGGCTCCATCTGGCTCGACCCGGAGATGACCAGCCCGTACGCCTTCTACCAGTTCTGGGTCAACGCCGACGACCGCGACGTCGTCCGCTACCTGCGCTACTTCAGCTTCCGGTCCCGTGAGGAGCTGGAGGAGCTGGAGAAGGCGACGGCGGAGCGCCCGCAGGCGCGGCTCGCCCAGCGGGCGCTCGCCGAGGAGCTGACCGCGCTGGTGCACGGCGAGCGGGAGATGGCGCAGGCGGTCGCCGCGAGCCAGGCGCTCTTCGGCCGCGGTTCGCTCGACGAGCTGACCCCGGAGACCCTGCGCGCCGCGCTGGCCGAGGCCGGCCTGGTCCACCTGACCGAGCTGCCGGACGTCGCCGGGCTGCTCAAGGAGTCGGGCCTGGTGCCGAGCATGAACGAGGCCCGGCGGGTGATCGCCGAGGGCGGCGCGTACGTCAACAACAACCGCATCGCCGAGGTGGACGCCACCGTCTCGCTGGAGGACCTGCTGCACGGGCGGTACCTGGTGCTGCGCCGGGGCAAGCGTTCCTTCGCCGGGGTTGAGCTGCGTAAATAGCCGTATCTCGACGATGTGACGCGGGACGCGCCCAGCGGATTTGACGATCAAACCGCTGGGCGCGTAACTTTTTCTCTGCCAGCGCGGAACGGACGAAACAGGGCGAAAGTCCTGGGAGGCCGGAGCGCGGGAATGACCGCCAGGTGCGGATGGTTGCTCCATCTGACCTGGACCCGGGTGGTGCCCCAGATTCGCCGCGAGGCGGATTTGGCGAGGCGAGACCGACCGGGTAAGGTTGTCGGCCGGCAGGGAAACGGGCGAGCGAGCGGGAAACCGCTGCGGCCGTCCTGCCGAATTCCACGAAGCGCCCGGCGCGAGTCGGCCCGAGTCGTGGTGCCCGGCAAAAGGGTGGAAGCATGACAAGCCGCGAAACACCGGTTTGACACGGCAGAAACCACCGGGTAACGTAGTAAAAGTGCCCGGCGCGAGAGCGGCGGGTGTGGGACGAAATGCCC